>JANWJP010000101.1 GCA_025451895.1 Robertmurraya sp. | reverse complement strand
TTGTACGACACAGGTTTTGGTTATCCTGCGATGAAGCAGGCAGCTACGGAACGGGTTTACGGAGAACTCTATAAGGTAACTGAAGATGAATTGAAGAGGCTCGATCAGCTGGAAGGCTATTCACCGGAAGGCGCCGGCAATTTATTTGAAAGAAAAGAACTGACAGTCCGGACTGACCAAGGCAAGACAAAGGCCCTTGTTTATACGGCAGGTAATCAGGATTTGCTTGCAACAAAAATACCGGGCGGCGACTGGAAAGAGTACCGGTTATTAAACATGCAGCCAAAAGATCATGTTCTTTACTTCGCTTACGGCAGTTGCATGGATGACAAACGGTTTATTAAGGATAACGCCGACCATTTTTTCAAAAAATTAAAAGGTGTCGGACTACTAAACAATTATTCTCTTCGCTTTACTCACAAATCAACAGGTGACGGAATGGGGCGGGCCGATATCGTCGAGGAAGGCGGAATTGTGGAAGGCAAGGTGTACGAGATTCCGGTCCGGGCATTGAAAGATTATTTGTATCGCCGCGAAGGGGTGCCCTTTGCGTACCGGCCGACTTTTGTAAAGGTTGAACTGGATGGAAAGAAGGTTGACGCACTGACTTTTACGGTCAGCAACAAGCAGGAGGAAATTGCACCGCCGGACTGGTATGCGGAAGAAATCCTGCGGGGAGCTGGCGGATTTTTATCAGAGAAATCTATTGCAAGGTTAAAAGAGCATCTTCATTTATTAAAGACAAAGAACCGGGGAGGAAAGTAAAATGGGTACATTTACTGCACAAATTTTGGTGGGTCAAAGTTACACTTATGACAGCGGAATCATTAATATTTCTCACACTCTGTATCTCTCGGAGAACAGCAGACCGGCGTGGGTATTATCTCCAACTGATCTATTTAAACATGATAAACAACCGGGGCAAAAGCAAATTATCTGGATTCCGACACTTGAACATATGCTGGAGGATGCACTTGTGATGGCCGGGCTGTATATTTTGAAAGATGAGCAGCTGGTTGCGATGGCTGACCGTTTTTTCAAAGATCCGGATAAGGATTTCATTGAATTGTATGATGAAATTAAGCCGGAACATCTCCAAAAGATGTATCAGCGGGCACGCTCCATTGAAAGTTCCCACAAGATCCTGCTCTCTGTATTTCAAGGCTCATCACTTGTGAGCCATTTGCCTGTCCTGGAGAATTATCAAAACGACATCGAGGTTTGCCAATCCGTTTATCGTAAGGAGTTTTCGGCTTGGAGCCGGCAGTTTGAAGTGCGGGGGGAATTGGTGCCATCTCCATAAAAAGTATATAGTCTTGTTTGCTTTTAGTTCCCGATTAATGAACTTTTATAATAATGTAGAAATCAGAGCGGGCAGGACCGTTGTTTTGAGCAGGCTTTCCAGAATTTTTTGGCCCAGATGAATCAAATTTTAAATGGCAGAACATCTGCGAGTATTGATGAATCAATATTTGCAGGTGTTTTTTTTCGGAAACACATAGGATGAAAGCATTTTTGTTGAGTTTATTCTATAAATGAATCAGATGAAAGAATCATTATATTTCTATATCGGTCTTATTGAGAAGAGTGATAGAATATGGTTAACAGAACAAAAGAGCCGGAGGTGTGCCCGATGGAGGGAAAACAAGAAAAGAGCAAGATCGTACAGTTTGGTAATAAAATGGGCGAGAAAGCGGCGGAAATTGGTAATAAAGTTGGTGAAAAAGCAAAAATAACATTTGAACATCTTAATTTTTTAAAGTATTTTACTGACTTGGACAAGGAAATTTCAAAAAATGAAAAGGAAAAAGCAGCAAAAATTATAGATGCGATAAAGGATATCGATGATGACGAATTAAAAGCTGAGACATTAAAGAGGTTTATTGATTCAAATCACCGGAAAGAAATTATTGAAAAGATTATTTATGCCGCTAAGTATTTATCTGGTGCAATTGCTGTGGTTGTGGTAGCTGCAATTTTAAAAAAAGGAGATTAGAAATTAATTAGAGTGATTACTTTTATGAACGAATTTAAGTCCACAAGAAATGGCCGATTGACTGTCTGTGACGCGCATCGTGAAACATATGAATATTTATGTGTTCCTATTGAAGTTATTATTTACTTTTAGTTTTCTTGAAGAGGATCATGTCCGCTGCCGCTTTCAATGTTTCAATGGCGGTGTTTTTTTATATTTTAGGAAAATATTGTACCGGTACATTTAACAGATCATATGCGATAATGCGGAAATAAAATAATCTCCTGGCGGGAAGAGGACAAAAAATGCCCGGCATATTGCCGGACTTTAGAAATGACGGGAAAATCAGCAAAGGCATTCATCTCAATAGGGCGGCGGACAGGGCGAACAGTTTTGTTGAGAACATGTGGCAGTGTGACATAAATCAACATATCGGCGAATTTTAAACGGATATCGGCGAAATTTTGAATTTATCGGCGAAAATTTTCATATATCGGCGATTTTTTAAATATATCGGCGAAATCCCGCAAATATCGGCGAAACACGAAGCTCTTAAAAATAATTGCTTCATTAACTGGGGACCAATCTATTAAATTACTATTGAGCTGTTAATTGAACAGTGCGCATCAAGAATTTCAGGGTATTAAACATCAATGTTGAATGAGAAATTTGCAGGAGGAAAAGTCGATGGATCCGGTTTCGAACAAAATCTCTTTTGATTATATTTTTGATGGTGACAAAAATAGTATTTCCAAGAAAGACAGAAAAGACGTTAATAAGATATTATGTGTAGAAGCAACGTTCACTATTAAAATTAATGCTGAATTATATTTTGAAGCCCCTCTTGCAATCCTCGAATTTTACAAATACCTGTATAAGTGGAAGGAACGGATTACGGAAGAACGGATACCGGAATTCCATTATTATACTATTGAAAATCCGGAAGAAGAGGGACCGCTCATATCATTAATTCCATTTTCCAATATGGCCAGAGTCAAAACGATTTGGCCGGAACAAGATTTATATAACGTTTTTGATTTAAACTACATCGTCAATGAATTTATCCAACTGGAAGAAAATCTGAAACGGGACATAGAAGAGTATTATGAAATTAAGATAAAACATTTCTTAAAACATATTCCTTGCATTCGTATTGGCTACATAGATGATTAGTCATTCTCCAAGTGAGAATGTCTTTTTTTCTCCTGTGATAAAATGATGGCTGGAAGTGATACAAGAACTGTCTCTGAAAATTTTTCTGGTCTCTAATCTTGTAGGTTATTTTATAATCCGTTTTATTAAATTAATATGCATATCCGGACTAGTTCAAATCAATCCCAAGATATAAATCCCGGCTAAGAAAACGGTCATTAGTGTTATTTTTACTAACGCGGCTCTTTTCCGTTTTTCACCGGAGGAAAAGAATACATAACGGCTATAAAGAAAAATCCCGGCTCCAACTAAAATCCCTTCCAGTGAAACAGCCGCTACAGGATATTGCCATAAACCCAATCCTAAATAGGGCAAATTTCCGATATTATCGGGTAAAATCGGCAGGTCGGGAACATGTACAAGCAAATCTAAAATCCAGTGACTGAAAGAAACCAATCCGATGATTATTCCTCCATTTTTCCCCCATAAGCGTGCTGTAACCAAGCCTGCTAGAATCGATAAAAGCAGTGCACCAGCTAATGAGTGAGAATAATCGACTTGAAATGATATGTAGGGAGTACCTTGAATAGGATCTCCGAAGTTTTCAAGTCCCAAAAAATAAAAAACAATAAACGCTAAATCCAGTAGTTGTGTGCTTATCATTAGAGCCCAAACGGGAACCTGTTTGCCAACACCTTTGACAGACGCAGCTACACCGAAATGACCTGCAAACATGAATTTCCCTGAAATTGATTTCCCAATGGATCCCCTAAAAAAATTTTCCACAAGTTCAGGAATTTCTAAGGGGCATGCATTCTTGTTTCTTTGGTCTTTAAAAGGTGCTTATATTCCGTGTTTTTAGAAATTTAAGTTGGCTAATTGGCTGCAAAAATATTGCTGCGATTCATATCTGTATTAAATATATGCCAAGAATTGTACCTAATGATTTTGGCTGAGCCATATCCGGGTATTTTTTTTGAATTATGTAGGATTGTATTATTTTTCACTGTTCGAACCTTTGTATAATGTAACAAATTATGAACAGTGCTTTATTTTGGCTATAGGAAACAAAATATTGTTTGATTTTTAAGATTTCATACAAAATGTTATGAAAATAATAAATGTAGAACAGGGGTGGGAGTGAAAACTTATGATTGTTCTTTGATAAAAAAATGACAAATGTAACTAAAAACTCCTTTTTCTGAAAACTATAATGAGAAATGAGGTGAAAGTCATGATACTTAAAATGGAAAATGTGATAAAACGGTTCGGTAACCATTTAGCTTTAGATTATTTAAATCTGGAAGTTGACAGAGGTTTTTGAACTTCTTCTTTCCCGGACGCTTTGACGCTCATAGATGAATTGATATTCTTTATTTCATTCTTCATTAATCACAATTGCAAGCATCATAGCAGTTCCGGATAGGGCATCAATTTATAAGTTATGATGCTTTTTAACTATCTCGATATCAAATTGTCCGTTAAGGACCGATGCCACCTTTTTAGCCAACTCTGCAAGCAGAATGATGTCCGGTAACATACTTGTTGAAAAGAACAGGGGCATTTGTTTGGTAACGTTTTGCAGTTCTTGAATTTGTTCCCCGAGGAATCCGGTGGTGCAAATTGCGGCCGGTACTTGGTTTATTATGCAATAGTCCGCAGGCCGCTTGGAGCAGATGGATGTGAGAAATTAATGATTACAACAGGCCGGACAGAAATGGATGCGAGTTCACTTAGTGAACGTTAATTGTATTGAAAACCAGCTTCTTTCATATATATTTGATCGAATTGAAGAGGTGATTATTTATCCATGGTTTGTGTCGAATAGTTTATAATAAAAATATCACTAGCGTCGCATGAATAGAGATTGAATTTTCAGTTTATGGTTTTTAGATTTTTATTGAAAAATTTAAAACGCTAAATAAACGGTAGTAAACATCCATTTTTTAATAATATAACCTGTGACGAGTGCGACAACAACACTTAAATCCTTAAGGAACACCCTTTCCTTTAATTTTTCGTATCCATATACGGGCATATTTCCATAGCGCCGCTTTTAAATACCGGCTGATTTGTAAATAACTTCGTTCGCTGTTGGTGTTCAGCTGTGCCAGTACGTTTAAGCAATACACAATCATTGCTATATATATTTGATTATGAACTGCTTGTTCGCTGTGGCCATAAAACTTTTTGATGTT
>JANWJP010000100.1 GCA_025451895.1 Robertmurraya sp. | reverse complement strand
ATATTAATATAAGCACAGAACCGCCAACATTGCATCCGGGGTTAGCGGAAGATTCAACTTCAGGTGCGGTTATCCGCCAAATTTTTGAAGGGTTGACCCGTATTAATTTGGATGATGAACCTGAAAAAGCGATGGCAGAAGATATCCAAATTTCGGAAGACCAAAAAACTTACACATTTAAGATTCGCGATGCCAAATGGTCAAACGGTGATCCTGTAACTGCTCATGATTTTGAATACGCATGGAAATGGGCTTTGGATCCTAACAATAACTCACCTTATGCCTACCAGCTATATTATATCGAAGGAGCCGAGGCTTTTAACAAAAAGCAAGGCAGCGCCGATGATGTGGGTGTCAAAGCGCTAGATGACAAGACATTGGAAGTAAAACTTGTCAATCCTACGCCTTATTTCCTGGAACTTACAGCTTTCTTTACTTATATGCCGATTAACAGTAAAATTGCCGCAGAAAATCCTGACTGGTCTAATGATGCAGGCGAACAATTCACTACAAATGGACCGTTCAAATTGTCCGTGTGGAAACACAGCGATAAAATTGTACTGGAAAAATATGAAGATTATTGGGATGCAGATACAGTTAAGCTGGAAAAAATTAATATGATCATGGTTAATGATCCAAACACTGAGTTAACCATGTTTGACAATGGTGAACTGGATTGGGCCGGTGCTCCGACAGGAAAACTGGAACTTGACTCTCTTCCAAGACTTAAGGATGAAGGTCGTCTTCATACAGAAGCCATTGCAGGTATTTACAATTACAAATTAAATACAACGGTTGAGCCGTTTAATAATGTAAATATCCGTAAAGCGTTTGCACTGGCAATTGACCGTCAGGGATTGGTTGAAAATGTGACACAAGGAGAACAACTGCCGGCAATGGCACTTGTACCGCCGACAATGATCCCTGAAAATGAAAAAGGCTATTTCAAAGATAATGATGTAGAAAAGGCAAAAGAATATTTGCAAAAAGGATTGGAAGAACTCGGATACAAGGATGTGTCCGAACTGCCGACAATTGAACTTACTTATAACACTGATGAAGGGCATCAAAAGATTGCCCAAGCTATCCAGGATATGTGGAGAAAAAATCTTGGTGTTGATGTCGAACTGAATAACCAGGAATGGAAGGTTTATCTTGATTATGTTTCATCCCTTGAATACAACATTGCCCGAATGGGCTGGTTAGGGGACTTCAATGACCCGATGAACTTCCTGGAGATGTATTATTCCGCTGACGGCGGCAACAATGATACCGGATGGGAAAATAAAGAATTCCAGGCTCTGCTTGATCAATCCCAGACAGAATCTGATCCGGATAAACGATTAGAATTATTAAAACAAGCGGAACAAATCTTTATTGAAGAAATGCCGGTAATACCAATCTACTTCTACACGAATAACTGGGTTCAAAATGAAAAACTAAAAAATGTAGCTGTATCAGGCCTTGGAGATGTTCAATTTAAGTGGGCTTACTTTGAATAGAATATCTTTTTAACGAAAGGTATATAGGCTGCGGCCTGTATACCTTCGTTTTCTGAAAAGGTTGATTGTCCCTTTGACTTGAACATAGGGACATATTCTTTTTCATAGTTAAAACGTCTGTATTTATTTTTCATGTTTTTATGTTCACATAGATGGAGGTGTTTGGCGTTGCTAAAATACATTGGCAGACGTTTGCTGTTTATGCTTTTATCACTTTGGGTGATTATAACGGCAACGTTTTTCCTTATGCGAATGGCACCCGGAAATCCTTTTACCTCAGAAAAAAAGCTGCCTCCGGAAATTGAAGCTAATTTAAATGCTTTTTATGGATTGGATCAGCCCTGGTATGCACAGTATTGGGATTATTTAGTGGGAATTGCCAGTTGGGACTTTGGTCCTTCTTTTAAATATAAAAGTCAAACAGTGAATGATTTAATTAATTCCGGATTTCCGGTTTCTTTAACCCTTGGTATAGAAGCTCTTTTAATTGCTGTGAGCTTTGGAGTACTGCTCGGAGTCACCGCGGCGTTGTTTCATAATAAATGGCCGGACTACGGTTCGATGGTCATTGCCGTGCTGGGTATTTCAGTGCCCTCATTTATTATGGCAACCTTGCTCCAATATATTTTTGCGATGCAGTTAAAAATATTTCCCGTTGCTTTGTGGGAATCACCGATGCATACAGTTCTGCCGGCGTTGGCCCTGGCGGCTTCACCGATGGCGTATATTGCACGGCTCACCCGTTCGTCCATGCTTGAAGTAATGTCCAACGATTATATTAAAACAGCAAAATCCAAAGGGTTGAGCAGAAGTGCTGTTACAGTTAAACATGCGATAAGAAATGCTATGCTTCCGGTTGTTTCCTATCTGGGGCCTCTTTCGGCCAGCGTTATTACCGGGAGTGTTGTGATTGAACAAATTTTTGGAATTCCGGGATTAGGTTCTCATTTTGTCACAAGTATTCAAAATCGTGACTATACCGTCATTATGGGAATCACAGCTTTCTACAGCATTATCTTGCTTGTTTGTGTGTTCCTGGTTGATATTGCGTACGGACTTATAGATCCCCGTATTAAATTAGCCGGCGAGAAGAAAGGAGAGTAGTAAATGGACACGGATCAATTAAGGAAAGAAGATTTTGAACTGGTAGGCGTAAAGATCGAAGAAACTGAAAAAATATCCAAGCCCAGTCTTTCCTTTTGGAAAGATGCAATGTACCGTTTTAGAAAAAATAAGTTGGCCATGCTTGGCGTATTATTACTTGCCCTTTTAATCTTTATGGCTATTTTTGGACCGTATATGTCCGGTTATGATTACCGGACGAATGATTTGACAAGTAAAAACCTTCCTCCTTCAGCTGAACATTGGTTTGGAACCGATGAACTCGGCCGTGATGTATTTACGCGGACCTGGGAAGGAGCGAGAATTTCGATTTTTATCGGTCTTGCCGCTGCCCTGATAGATTTAACGATCGGTGTTCTATGGGGAGGAATTGCCGGTTATAAAGGGGGCAGGCTGGATGAAGTTATGATGCGAACGGCCGATGTATTATACGGGATTCCTTACTTACTGGTTGTTATTTTGTTAATGGTGGTGCTCGGCCAGAGCGTCGGAACGATGATTTTGGCAATGACGATCACGGGCTGGGTGAATATGGCCAGAATTGTACGCGGACAAATCCTGCTCCTAAAAAACCAGGAATATGTTTTAGCTTCCCGGACACTCGGAGCCACGACACCCAGGATCATGGCAAGACATTTGATTCCCAATGCCATGGGACCGATATTGGTAACAATGACGTTAACGATTCCCACTGCGATTTTTACTGAAGCGTTCTTAAGTTTTTTGGGTCTGGGATTAAATCCGCCACTTGCCAGTTGGGGAACGATGGCATCGGACGGATTGCCGGCTTTGCGGTTTTATCCGTGGCGATTATTGTTTCCGGCAACATTTATCTGTTTAACGATATTTGCTTTCAACGTAATTGGCGATGGACTACGGGATGCTTTAGATCCACGTTTGCGTAAATAGGAGTGAGAAAATGGAAAAACTATTGGAAGTAAAAGATTTACAAATCTCATTCCAGACGTATGGAGGAGATGTACAAGCCGTTCGGGGAGTTTCTTTTGATGTATTTAAAGGAGAAACGCTGGCCATTGTCGGGGAGTCCGGTTCAGGGAAAAGTGTTACTGCCCAATCTTTAATGAAGCTTATTCCAATGCCTCCGGGAAAAATTATCGGTGGACAAATCCTGTTTGAAGGAGAAGATATTGTCACTAAAACCGAAAAGGAAATGGAGCATATCCGCGGCAAAGAAATCAGCATGATTTTCCAGGATCCGATGACTTCATTAAATCCGACGATGAGAGTGGGAAAACAGATTGCAGAAGTTTTAATCAAACATCAAAATATGCCAAAGGCGGATGCCAAGAAGAGAGCGGTTGAATTATTGCATCAAGTTGGTATTCCCATGCCTGAAACAAGGGTAAAACAGTATCCCCATGAGTTTTCCGGAGGGATGAGGCAGAGGGTAATGATCGCAATCGCATTGGCTGCAAATCCGAAATTATTAATTGCGGATGAACCTACAACTGCCCTGGATGTGACCATTCAGGCACAGATTCTTGAATTGATGAAGAAACTGCAAAAGCAGACGAATACATCAATTATTTTTATCACACATGATCTCGGGGTTGTAGCGAATGTGGCTGACCGGGTTGCTGTTATGTATGCAGGGAAAATTGTTGAAACAGGAACAGTTGATGAAATTTTTTACGATCCGCGCCATCCTTATACATGGGGACTGCTTGCCTCCATGCCAAGCCTTGAAAGCAGCGATCACGGGGAATTGGCTGCCATTCCGGGAACACCTCCCGATTTGACAAATCCTCCGCAAGGGGATGCATTTGCGCCGAGAAATCAATATTCGTTGGCGATTGACTTTGTAAAGGAACCGCCGATATATCAGATTTCCGAAACACATTTTGTCCGGAGTTGGCTTCTTCATCCGAATGCTCCAAAGGTTGAACCTCCGGAAATTGTAAAAAAACGGATGCGGAAATTGCCCTCCAGTTTTGAACAGGCAATTTTAGTGAAGGAGGCTTGACCCGGTGGCAGAAAAATTAATTGAAATCAAAAATTTAAAACAATATTTTAATGTAGGAAAGCCAAATATGGTAAAAGCGGTTGATGGAGTAACCTTTGATATTTATAAAGGTGAAACGCTTGGACTTGTCGGTGAATCCGGTTGTGGGAAATCAACGACCGGTAGAACGATTATTCGTTTATATGAAGCCACGGGCGGCCAGGTTTTATTTAACGGTGAGAATGTTCACGGCAAAAAGTCAAAAGCCGAATTGAAAAAATTTAATCGCAAAATGCAGATGATTTTCCAGGATCCGTACGCGTCCCTTGATCCGCGGATGACTGTCGCTGACATCATTGCGGAGGGAATAGATATTCACGGGCTTGCAAAGTCAAAAAAAGAGCGGATGGAAAGAGTTTATGAGCTGTTGGAAACGGTCGGCTTAAATAAAGAACATGCCAACCGTTATCCCCATGAATTCTCCGGCGGACAAAGGCAAAGAATCGGAATTGCACGGGCATTGGCCGTAAAACCGGAGTTTATCATTGCTGACGAACCCATTTCGGCTCTTGATGTCTCCATTCAGGCTCAAATAGTCAATTTGCTGAAAAAATTGCAACGGGAAAAAGGGCTGACCTATCTTTTTATTGCCCACGACCTTTCCATGGTTAAATATATCAGTGATCGTATTGGCGTGATGTATTACGGAAAAATTGTCGAAATGGCGTCAAGTGATGAATTGTATGAAAACCCTGTTCATCCTTATACAAAGTCACTATTGTCAGCTATCCCATTGCCGGACCCTGATTATGAACGGACAAGGGTTCGTAAAATCTATGATCCGAGCCAGCATCAGTACGGACCGGAAGACAAGGTTGAATTGCGCGAAGTTGCGCCGAATCATTTGGTCCTTTGTTCTGAGAGAGAATTTGAACAATACAAGAAAGAATATGAGAAAAAATAACCGGCGATCTCAAAAATGAGATCGCCTTTCTGTATCAACGAAAGGTCTGCAATTTTCCAAAAACTGCAGTAATTTTTCTTTGTGCCGTTATGGACAATATGATTAGGATAGCAAATTTTTCTATGAGAAGCCTAATTAATTTGCAATTTCAGGAAGAAAAGCTCCTGGTGAAGCTCTGCTGTTCAGAGAAATTGAAACAAATTTCTTGTATAAAATTGAAAAAGGCCATATGATTGTTTCGTACGGCTGTCCAGAAATTTTTTATATATTGTTGCTCATAATCCTTTCGTAAAAAAAATTTCACAGATTTACTTCTTTTAAAGCTTAAAATAGGCGGAGAGAAATAGTATGATAGACAGAGGGAAAAATGGAAAAAGGGAGATTGTGTGAATGAAAAGAGTATTTCGGATAGGAGTAGCATTTATTTTAGTTTTAACATTCTTCGCAGGACAAATGGCATTTGCAGAAAACTCAGAAGTAAAATCATATAAGCTGCAGCCTGTCCGTGACCATGTTTCTATGGTTAAAAAATTGCCCAAGCAAATTCATCGTTTCGGTTTTCATTCGGGCTATCATTTTGAATACCCTGATGCTGTTAGGGGGATTTATGTTACCGGCCATTCGGCAGGCGGGGCAAAGTTTAACACTCTTGTTAATTTGATTGATAATACCGCCTTAAACGCCATGGTTATTGATATAAAGGATGACTGGGGAAATGTTACGTTTGTGCCTGATGAGGATTCGCCTTATCATGAAGTCGGCAAGCCTTATATCAAAGATCCCCAAAAAATGATGAAAACATTAGAGGAAAAGAAAATTTATCCCATTGCCCGGATTGTTGTTTTTAAAGACAGCGTGTTAGCCAAGAAACGCCCTGATCTTTCTTTCCTGGAGGGTTCGCAGGTTTGGAAGAACAGACGGGGAGAGTCGTTTGTAAACCCGTTTATTAAAGAGGTTTGGGATTATAACGTGGGCATTGCCATAGAAGCAGCCAAGCTGGTCTTCCAGGAAATTCAATTTGATTATGTGAGATTTCCGGAAGGATTCGAAACCAGGGATACAATCTTAAAATACGGATACGGTGATTATAAAGACCTGGATATGGATAATGTTCAAAAACGGGTCAAAGCCGTTACAGATTTTGTTGCTTATGCAAAAGAACAGCTTGAGCCATACGGCGTTCAAGTTTCAGTGGATATTTTCGGATATACGGCTACACTGCCGGAAGCTCCGGGAATCGGACAAAACTTCTCGAAAATATGCGAAAATGTCGATGTTATCTCATCGATGATTTATCCGAGCCACTGGTCAGATTATTATTTCGGAATCCCTAAGCCGGATCTTGATCCGTACCGACTTGTATCGGAATATGCAAAAGAAGAAAACCGTATTTTGGCAAGACTGGAGAATCCACCGGTATCCAGACCATGGATTCAGGATTTCACAGCTTCATGGCTTGGACCTGGAAGTTATCAGGTATACGGAAAAGCACAGGTAGAGGCGCAAATAAAAGCGTTGTATGATAACGGGATAAAAGAATTCCTCCTGTGGAATGCAGGTAACATCTATACACAAAATGTGAACTATACACTTCAATAAGCATATTTGCAGGATTGAGGAAATCAAAAAATCTGAGACAATTTTGTCTCAGATTTTTTTGGTTATTTTGTACCGCCAACACTTTTCCAGCCGACTTGGCTGTTTTTTGTCTGGTCTTTAAAAATACCGCGTTTTTTGCCGCCGAACAGATAACGGCCGATAACATCTCCGATGGCACCGTTCACAGCTGTAATACCGATGACCAATGCAGCAACGATGGCCATGTCAATTATGTAGCTCGCCATAAAAATATACCCCCCATATGTTATAACACAACAAAATGTGTTTTTTCTCCCTTCTTCTATTGTAAAAGAATTTTCACAGTAATTAAAGGGGAAAAACTTTTTAAGTCGAAAAATATAGAAAGCGTTAAAACAAAATGCTTATTTTTGAAACTTTTGTTACATTTTTTTGACTAATTTTCGACAAAAATCTGTTTAAAGTTGTATGAAAATCATCCCTATTTTCATTTTCATGTTTTAATTGAGAAATAATTTACAAGCTCTTCTTATGTAATTGAGAAAATAAATGTCAAAAAATAGCGGAAAACAGCTTGTGCCGCTGGTGTCAATTCTGGTAAAAAAACAGGGAATTTTGCAGAAATCGAAACTTTTTCTTAGTTTAAACGTCTAAATATAATGAAAAAGCTCATTTTCATGTGAAAAATGCCGCTGCTCCCGGCAGATAAATAAAAAATATTTTTTTTTGAAAAAAGTATACCTTTTTAGCTCAATGTCGTGTATAATAATTAATATAAATTACTTAATTAAATTAATTTTAAAGTACATTTATTTTTCTAAGAGAATTTACAAATGATTTTCGCCGGGGACGCGAAATTTATATAAAGGAGTGTGATACATATGGTAACACTATACACTTCACCAAGTTGTACGTCTTGTCGAAAAGCAAAAGCGTGGCTTGAGGAGCATGGTATTCCGTATAAAGAAAGGAACATTTTTTCCGAACCTCTTACAATTGAAGAAATTAAGGAAATTCTTCGGATGACAGAGGATGGGACAGACGAAATCATTTCAACCAGATCAAAAACGTTCCAAAAATTGAATATAAATCTTGAATCATTACCGCTTCAAGATTTATTTGAATTAATCAGAAATAACCCCGGGTTGCTTCGCCGCCCGATCATCATTGATGAAAAACGGCTCCAGGTCGGATACAACGAAGATGAGATTAGACGTTTCCTTCCAAGAAAGATCCGTACATTTCATCTTCTTGAAGCCCAGCGTATGGTAAACTAACGTGAAAGACCCTTTGATTTTTCATTCAAGGGTCTTTTTATTTTTATACAGATATACGGATGAATACAAATGTTAAATTGTTCCTAATATAGGATTGAAGACGGAGCTGGGTGAAATTTTTGCAACACACTCGGAGTCTGTGGCGGCAACATCTTCCTGGATATTGTGTTCAGCTTCCGGAAATCGCCCAAAATTTTCATTTGGCATTTCTTATTGCAAAATCATTGTATATATCGAGAAAATATAGTACTCTAGTCATAATAAGTATAAAAAACATCAAATTCCCGTTATTGCGGGAAAATAAATGATTCGTTGCCTTTGTCAAAAAACACCGTCAGTAAATCCTTTAATAGGCAAATAATGGTTTTTTGATAAACATCAATTTTTGTTTCCCTTTATACCATTTTTATCATAAAATATAAGTACAAGGTAACAATATAATTTACTAAATATTTTTAAGGCAAAAACATAATATTCAGGAAAGTTCATAATGTTCTGAACATGGGGGTATTTAGTCCCTTCCAATTATGCCTGAAGGGAGAGTTGAATCATGGATATCGAACGTATCAATGATCACACTGTTAAGTTTTATATTTCTTATGTTGATATAGAGGAACGGGGCTTTGATCGGGAGGAAATCTGGTATAATCGCGAGCGGAGCGAGGAGCTTTTCTGGGAGATGATGGACGAGGTCCATCAGGAAGAAGATTTTTTGATTGACGGACCATTATGGATCCAAGTTCAGGCACTGGATAAGGGCTTGGAGGTTCTGGTCACCAAGGCGCAGATTTCAAAGGATGGGCAAAAATTTGAACTTCCGATTCCTGAAGGAAAATTCAGGGAGTTTTCACAAGATGATAAAATCGGGGATTTGCTCGGTCATCATTTCAGCACGGCGGGCAGCATAAATACGTATGAAGGAGATTTAGACTTTTTATTGGTTTTTAATGATTTTGAAGATATCATTGCCCTCTCCAAGGAAACAGTCCTGGATTCATTAAGTACAAAATTGTACAGCTTTGAAAACCGCTATTATCTCTACGTGGTGTTTCCTGATAATAAATTTGATGAAGAGGAAATTGATGATTATTTAAGCATCCTTCTTGAATATGGAAATGAGGCCAATGCGACGATCCACCGTGTTGAAGAATACGGGAAAGAGATTCTATCTGAACATGTTTTTGAACAGGTCAGAAAATACTTTAGTTAATAAAACACCGATTTCAGTCCGGAAATCGGTGTTTGTTTTTATATTGCCGCAACGGTCTGAATTTAAACTCTTTTTTTCCTTCTTTGCCATATTTATTGGCATTCCCTGCCGATTGTTAAAATTGAATGATTATGCCGGGGGATGAATATATAAATTCGGATGATTTTTTTGTTAAAAATTTCACAAATAATAAAAGGATTTTTTTTTGCCTGCGGCGAATCTATACAGGAAGAAAGGAGTTGATTTTTTGCTGACAGCAAAATTAAGTAACGGAAAAATCATCACAGTGGCAGAGAAGAATAATCTTACGTTTTTAAGGCATCTCAGGAAACAGGAGAAATTCTATTGCCGGCAATGCGGTGAAAGGGTAATTTTAAAATTGGGTTCAAAAAGAATTCCTCATTTTGCCCATGAAAAAGGAAGCCCCTGTCTTGAACGGTTTGAACCGGAATCAGAGTATCACAACCGAGGAAAATTGTACTTATACGAGTGGTTGCAACAAAACAGCCTGTCCCCGCAGCTCGAAGTGTATTACCCTGCTATCCTGCAAAGAGCAGATGTTGTGTTTGCGTATAATGGAAAAACATATTGCATTGAATTTCAGTGCGCATCCATTTCAGAACAGGAGTTTATTAAACGAACAAAAGGATATCAAAGATTATCGCTCAATCCTCTCTGGATTTTAGGAGGAAAGAATATTTTTCGAAAAAACAGACAAAAGTATTCCTTGTCAGCTTTTCATTATTTATTTCTGCAAAAAACCTCCTCAAATCAATTGTATCTTCCTGCGTTTTGTCCTGAAACCGATAAATTTATTTTCCTTGCAAATATTATGCCGGTATCAGTAAGAACCTCTCTGGCAAATATATTTATCAAGCCGCGGAATTTTGTCTCTGTAAATGATTTATTGGCCCCGTCTTTCCCGTCTTTCCCATCTGTTGATTCATGGCGTGAAGAAATGAAACAGTTTAAAACAACTTTTTTTATCGGCAAGCATATTTATAACAGTCCTTTTCTGAAAGAATTGTATTCCCTCTCTGTAAATCCCCGTCTTCTGCCGCCTTATGTGGGTATTCCTCTCCCGTCTAATCCCGTGATTGAAGAATCTCCTTTTATTTGGCAAACATATATTTACATCGATCTCCTCGCTGGCAGGAAACAAGGTCAGAGTTTTTCCTTTTCTGATGTAAATCTTTCCGTTTTGAAAAGAATAAGAAAGAACCAACTTCATTTACGGAGCTTTCCCAATATAAAGCAATCGCTGCTCCCGTTTGCTCTTGCCGAATATATGCATTGCCTGGTTAAAGCCGGGGTTTTAATTAAAGGGGATGGAAATACTTTTTATATTCCCCGTGATATTGTTCCATATTGCGGTTTCGGGGGATTCGAAAAGGAAGAAGAACGCTTCTACCTGCAGTTTAGTTTTCAGCAAAATTTCGACGGAAGGGAATATTTTTAGCTGAATGGATGATTATTCGTTTTACGGTGAAACACTTGTATACACAGCACAGGTCCCCTTAGAATAAACGGGCTTGGGGGGTTAAAAGCCGGTTAAAATCAAACATGAAGAGCATCATTCACATAAACGAAAGCAAAATAACCTTCAGCGGCGAAGCATAAGCTAATGAAAAGGAAGCGTACAGGAATTTTGAACGTTGTTTTCACTTCATGTAAAATAAATTTAAGTTATTGTTTTGTTTTTTAAATGACTGATTGGAGGGAATTAGGTTGGACCAAAGTTCAGGTGTAAAAAAGCTTTCCGCGCGAAGTGAAATAAAGACAGAATATACATGGAGATTAGAGGATATTTTTGCAACAGATGATGACTGGGAAAAAGAGTTTGCGGCAGTCAGGGAAATGATTCCCGGAATAAGCAATTTCCGGGGAAGGCTTGGAGAGAGTGCAGATATATTCTATGAAGCGCTTCAATATGAGGATAAAATTCTTGAACGGATTGGGAAATTGTATACATATGCACATATGCGCTACGATCAGGATACAACGAATGCGTTCTATCAGGGAATGGATGCACGCTGTAAAAACTTGTATACCCAAGTGGCCAGCGCATTGTCATTTATCGTGCCGGAAATCCTTTCACTGGAAGAAGAAAAGATTGAGCGCTTCTTACAGGAAAAAAGGGAGCTTGAATTGTACAAACATGCTCTTGATGAAATTAATTTGCAACGGCCTCACGTGCTTCCGGCTGAGCAAGAGGCCCTTCTCGCAGAGGCAGCAGAGGTCATGGATGCTTCCAGTAATACTTTTGGAATGTTAAATAATGCGGATTTGCAATTTCCCTGGATAAAAGATGAAAATGGCGAAGAAGTGGAAGTTACCCACGGCCGTTTTATCCGTTTTTTGGAAAGTCAAGACAGACGGGTAAGGAAGGACGCTTTCAAGGCTGTTTATGATACGTACGGCGACTTTAAGAATACATTTGCAAGCACATTAAGCGGACAGATAAAAAGGGATAATTTTTACGCAAAAGTTCGCAACTACCGGTCAGCCAGACATGCCGCGCTGGCAGCGAACAATATCCCGGAGAAAGTTTATGATCATTTAGTGGACACAATCAATAAACATTTTCCGCTTCTGCACCGCTATGTCGCTTTAAGAAAAAAGGTTCTGGGGCTTGACGAGCTTCATATGTATGATTTATATACTCCGCTCGTGAAGGGCGTGAAAATGGAAATTACTTATGAGGAAGCGAAGGACATCATCTTGAAAGGACTTGCTCCTTTGGGAGAAAAATATATCAGTGTCCTCAAAGAAGCCTTTGAAAACCGCTGGATTGATGTACATGAAAATAAAGGCAAGCGGAGCGGAGCTTATTCCTCCGGGGCATACGGAACAAATCCTTACATTTTGCTGAATTGGCAGGATAATGTCAATAATTTGTTTACATTGGCTCATGAACTCGGCCACTCTGTTCACAGCTATTTTACACGGAAAACCCAGCCTTATCCTTACGGAAATTATTCTATTTTTGTTGCTGAAGTTGCTTCCACCTGCAACGAAGCGCTTCTGAATGATTATTTATTAAAAACGATTGATGATGAGGAAAAACGTCTGTATTTGTTGAACCATTATTTAGAAGGTTTTAGAGGAACCGTATTCCGGCAAACCATGTTTGCGGAGTTCGAACATTTAATCCATCAAAAAGCGCAAAATAATGAGGCATTGACTGCAGAAATGTTAACTCATGAGTATTATCATCTCAATAAAAAATATTTTGGTGAAAAAGATATTGTCATTGATGAAGAAATCGGTCTGGAGTGGGCGAGAATCCCTCATTTTTACTATAACTATTATGTGTATCAATATGCGACAGGTTTTAGCGCCGCAACTGCTTTAAGTGAACAGATCTTAACGGAGGGAGAGCCGGCTGTCGAACGCTATTTGGAGTTCTTAAGCGCCGGAAGTTCTGACTATCCGATTGAAGTCTTGAAAAAAGCCGGAGTGGATATGACGACTCCAACCCCAATCGAGAAAGCATGTAAGGTTTTTGAGGAAAAGCTGAATGAACTTGAAGCTATGTTGTCTTAAGTAAGTGTATTATAAAAAAACGGCTGGTTATTCCGGCAGGTTGAGAAAAAGATGGATTGCGCTGAGCGGTCCATCTTTGTTTTGTTAAACAATGTTGTATAATTGCCCGTGAAAATGGTTCCGGTGTGTCTGTTTTTGTGTCTGTTTTGATGGCAGGTTGGCAGGAGGGATTAAACCCGAACAGAAAATTACGGCCTTTGTCCTGTCTGTTTCGTGGATAAAAGAACTAAAACCCTTTAAACCGGTTTCGCTCATTCACATAATTGATAAAAACAAGGAGAGATAAAAATAAAATCGGAGCTGTAATAAATATAGATACTAAATGCATTAGTCCGAGAATATTGAGAAAAAAGGAACAAAGGATGAATAACAGCATTATCAATACATTCCGTCTTTTCAACCAAAATTCCCCATTTCTTGTAAAATGCCTGATCTATTTTGAGTCTATTCTTAGCGGTGCAAGATCATTCATTTTCTTTGATCAATAGCAAAGTGACATATATTACAAATTCATGTTTAAATGGGGAATGAGCAGATATGTCTTTTTTTCATTTAAAAGCAATTAGCAGCAAGGTTTTATTCCGGTTTTTAGTGAGGAGTTTATGACAATAATGTGAAAAGAGTTGTAGAAGGTTGTAGATTTTTGCAGTTCATGTTATATTAATAGCGTGAAGTTGATCACAAGCAAACATATACCCCTTTGTTTGACCGTGAAAAATTTCTCCCATCCCCTTTGTTCGTATTTAATATGAAAAGGACCCTGCAAAGCAGGGTCCTTTTCCTTTCGGCACGGCAAATGTTTTAAGACGGAGAAAGGACTGTTCTGATTTCAGAGCAGTCCTTTTTTTATAAAGGAAGATAAGATGGAAAATTTTGGTATTCTTTCTTAACAAATGAAATTTAAATGAAGCCAATTATGTTCTATTATATTTCCAAAATGTTCCGTGCTTTGCCGGAACCGGTTCGACAAGCTGTTTTAATTGCATTTTCTTCATTTTTTTATCGACCTCACTGATAGGGAGGTCATAAACAAGAGCAATTTCTGCAGAGGCGACAAAATCGAAATGTTTCAGAAATACTTCCAGAGGAGGCGGGGTGGCTCGCTCGGGCTTAAAGGAAAGCATTTCCTGCAATATTTGTTCATATACATGATATGGATAATATCCTGTAATTTTAATGCCTTCTTCTTCGATATTTTCATTAAAGAATACTAAAGAAGGGATTTCATGAACTTCCATTTCATTGGTTATTTTTATATCACACTGAAATGCTTTTGCCGCGCTTTCTGAATAGAGATCTTTTTTAAATTCATTTACATCCAGTCCGGCTTCCTCCGCACATTTCTCAAGTACATCTAATTGGGAAATATTTTGTTTTTTAAGAAATACGGCTTCCCGGATTTTACGGAGAAATTTGATTCCCGCTTTTCTCCCCTGCAATTCGGCCGCTTTAACTGCAACAAAGACAATATGGGGGGCTGAAACAGGGTTTTCAAGCCAAAGTGTCCCGTCGCAAGACATCCCTGTCCGGGCGGCTGTTTTTTCCCACAGCTCGGCAATACTTTCATACTTCTGTTCAGTGCGGCTGTTCAGGACCGGAAGACGGCCTCCCAAGACGTGCTTTAAGGAAATATAGCGCCCGTATTCAATCATCAGTTTTTTGATGATTGGTTCTAGGGCCCAGCATTCCGGACACAGGGGGTCAATGAACATATATATTTCAATCGGTTTTTTTTCCTTCCCGTCACAATGGTGAAAACAAGACGGGTTAAGATTCTTTTCTTGCACGATTTACTCATCCTTCTGTGTTCTTTCTCGCAATTTGTTGTAAAAGAAAAAGAATTTGATTTAGTTGTTCACAGAAAAAAACTGTAAATTATTAATTTGTATTAAAACTGAATATTTTGACTCAATTATTCAACCGATGGACTCTTTAACAACTATTTACTTTATTTTAGCAATGGCGGGGATATATCTCAAACGATTGGCTTGAATAGAGGCAGAAAGTGTTGCATAAGCCGACATTTTTAGTGTATTTTTATGGTTTTTGGACAAAATATTGCCTGTTTTTGGAATTTGATAAGAGCGGGGATTAGTTTATTTTAACCAGTCCGGGAAAAGAATTGTTATAAATAAAGATAAGAAAACACGATGTGCTTAACCGGAGGTAAGTCAGAATACTCTTTTCCCAGGAAAGATTTTTCGGCAGAGACATAAAAAAACGCCTGATTTTTAATCAGACGGTTGAAAGTTCATTTTTGATTTTGCGGACATAGTTTTGTGTTTCTTTAAAAGGGGGAATGCCATTATATTTATCGACATTTCCCGGACCGGCGTTATAAGCGGCAAGGGCAAGCTCCAAATTGCCGTTGTATCTGTCAAGCATTTGCCGTAAATATTTGGTGCCTGCGAAAATATTTTCTTCGGGGTCAAAGATGTTTTTGACACCGAGACCGGCAGCTGTTTTGGGCATCAGTTGCATAAGACCCGATGCTCCCGCATGACTGACCGCGTTTGGATTAAAATTTGATTCATGGCGAATCACGGCCTTAATGAGACGGGCTGGAATGCCGTATTTCTCTGATGCCCTGGCAATGATGTCATCAAACCGTGAAGGGGGGCCGCCTGAAAGTTTTGTCATTTGTAAAGGCGGAAGAGAAGCTGCAGGCGGCTGAAAAAAGGAGTTACCCGCAATCTTTTGCTCTGATGTGTTTAAGGTTGAAAATGCTTTTTCAAACAGAATGGTCTGGAAAATATCTTTAAATAAAGTGCTGCTGCCTGTTGATGGGGTCTCTAAATCTGATAAACGTTTAATCGCCTGCAACTGCACCAGGATTTTTAGCTGTTCCACATTCATTTTGCATTCTCCTTGTATAAAATATCGGAGTTCATTTATTTTCATCAGTTTGTTTAAGTTTTGCTTCGTAAAAGCGAGCGATTTTATTGGCTGTTTTTCGAAGGGGAATATTTTCTTTCTGCAATAATTCGTGAAAGATTTTCTGTCCGGTCTTGAAATCCTCTGTTTCGTATTCAATTTCATAGTCATGCTGATTTAAATATGAACTGAAGTCCAAAACAACCAGCCCGGACCGGTACTTTTTTTCCGCCCGTTCCGTTGTCAAGGAGCCAAAACACATAATCCTCTCAAACGGGAACTTCCGTTTTCGCAATTGCTCTTTAACAGGACCGTCCGGAAGCACTCCCATTAATAACATCGTCTTTTTTTCCCCGATGTTTAGGGGCTGTGTTGTTTCAAGAAGTCCTTCTCCCGCCGGCTCTTTCAGGGTCAGTTCACTGCCGGAGGCTGTTTCCCGTATTCTCAAAGCTGAACCGTGGCGTTTTAACAAAAAATCTTCTGTATCAAAATAATAATTGACTTGCTTGAAGAAATCGGAATCCGAAAATTGCAAATGTGCTTTTAAACGATTAAATTCCTCTTTTGTTAGTAAATTCTTAAATTCAATTTCAATTTCCTGAGACATGACAATCCCTGCTTTCTAACATTCTTTATGTGTCGATCATACTGCTGATTTGTTATTCTGTGAAGAAGTTGTGTTTACTGTTATTGCCGGAAAATCAGTCTGTATCAACATTATTAAGCTTTTCCCGTATTTATAAAGGGAAAACTGTCTTTTTTCTGATACGGCGATATTATGGATATACGTGGGAGATATGATAAAATAATGGTGCCCGGCTTTATTTTTTTATTGTTTTGGAAATTATAATATTTTTATTGATATAAATAATTATCCATCCGATACTTTGCCATTCGCCCGCCTTGCCCCTTTGAAACTGAAAACGGGTTTTCGGCGGATTGCAATTGTGTTTTTTACGGGGGTTTTGTTTTTAGTAGTTTTGCAGATGGGGTGAACTGATACGTGAACCATTGGGATTCATTTCTGGTGCCGTATAAACAGGCAGTTGAAGAATTAAAAGTGAAATTAAAGGGTTTGAGAAGCCAGTTTGAACTTCAATCACGCCATTCTCCAATCGAATTTGTGACAGGGAGAGTTAAGCCGATTGCCAGTATTCTTGATAAAGCAAGCAAAAAGGGCATTCCTCTTGACCGGCTGGAAACAGAAATGCAGGATATTGCCGGCCTTAGAATTATGTGCCAATTTGTTGACGATATTAAGAATGTTGTAGAATTACTTAGAAAGCGCAATGACTTTGAAATAGTTGAAGAACGAAATTACATATCTCATAAAAAAGCAAGCGGTTATCGTTCCTATCATTTGGTTATTCGTTATCCTGTGCAAACGATTGCCGGTGAAAAAAAGATTTTGGCTGAGATTCAAATAAGAACCCTTGCCATGAATTTTTGGGCAACGATCGAACATTCTTTAAACTATAAATATGACGGAATGATTCCCGAGGATATTCAACTCAGACTTCAACGGGCGGCTGAAGCGGCATTCCGCCTCGATGAAGAAATGTCGCTGATTAGAGATGAAATCAGGGAAGCGCAGGCATTTTTTACGAAAAAAAAGGAACTGCAGCAAAGAAATAACAGTTAGAGGAAATGATTTCGATTATTATTGTGTTGGGGAGGACGGATTTTTGAACAAAAAAGACGGTCCGGATGCTGTCTATAAATCATTTCAACACAGTAAAGTTTAAAAGTTTACAGCGATAGTATAAATTATTTAGAGGAGCAGAAAGCAATGAAATTTTCAATCATCTCAAAAGGGGATTCAAAATCAGATTCGATAAAAAACAAAATGAAGTCTTATTTGCTGGATTTTAATCTTGAATATGATGAAGAAGAGCCGGATATCGTCATATCCGTCGGCGGTGACGGGACGTTGCTTTATGCCTTTCACCGTTACACGTATCGCCTGGATAAAACGGCGTTTGTCGGTGTTCATACGGGGCATCTTGGTTTTTACGCCGACTGGGTGCCCGAGGAACTTGAAAAGCTTGTCATTGCCATTGCAAAAACACCTTTTCAAATTGTTGAGTACCCTCTGCTTGAGGTTATTGTCCGCTACTCACACGGAGGCAGAGAATCACGTTATTTGGCATTAAATGAAGCAACTGTAAAGAGCGTCGGTTCCACCTTTGTGATGGACGTGGAAATCCGCGGGGAGCATTTTGAAAGATTCAGAGGAGACGGTCTTTGTATCTCAACACCTTCAGGAAGTACGGCATACAGTAAATCTCTGGGAGGGGCCATTCTTCATCCGTCCATTCAGGCAATCCAATTATCGGAAATTGCTTCCATTAATAATCGTGTGTTCCGAACAATTGGCTCCCCTCTGGTCCTGCCGGCACACCATACTTTAATGTTAAAACCTGTCAATGGTCCGGATTTTCAACTGACTGTGGATCATTTAACATTTTTTCATAAGGATGTTAAGTCCATTCAATTCCGGGTTGCCGATGAGATTATCAGGTTTGTGCGATTCAGACCGTTTCCATTCTGGAAAAGGGTTCGCGAGTCATTTATCGGTGATGATGTTCCGAGATAAAATGCCGCATTTTGCGGGTCGTGATGCGCCGGAACAGCGAATGGATTACAATCCGCATTCATTATCTGCCGTACGGATTCAGCGGCAGTTTTTCGCGTTTGTTTCCATAGATATCATAAATCCCGGGGTATGTTTTTATGCAGGCCTTGCAGGATAAAACTGACAGAATATAAAATAAAACAGAGGAAGCGGCTGCTTTATTCAGTTTTGTTGAGAATACATTTTTTAATAAAAATTTACACAAAACTGAGCCTGGCACAGCCGCATTTTGCAGTGTTTAATATAAAGGACGAGAGCCATGTCAATGAAGCGGTTTACTTTGACGTTTAATATTACTGCAGGGGACCGTGGAAAAACGGTCCGTGATTTTTTGCGTGAAAAAGATATTTCCAGGACGGCATTGACGGATATTAAATTTAAGGGGGGCAATATCACCGTTAACGGGACAGAAGTGCGTGTGCAAAGGATATTGGAGAAAGGGGATATCCTGGCTGTCACGTTCCCTGAAGAAAAACGGAGCGAATCGATGAAGGGGGAATTGATTCCTCTGGATATCCTTTATGAGGATGAATACCTTCTTGTTATCAATAAACCCCCCGGGATGAACACGATTCCTTCCCGTGAGCATTCTGCGGGAAGTCTTGCGAATGCTGTTGCAGGGTACTATGAAAAGATAGGTCTTCATTCCACGGTTCATGTTGTGACAAGATTGGACAGGGATACCTCCGGAGTTGTTTTAATTGCGAAATACCGGCATATTCATCATCTTTTCAGCAGACAGCATCAGGAAGGAAATATCGTCAGGATTTACGAAGCCCTGGCGGGAGGAAAGTTTTCACGGCGTGAAGGGCTCATAGAAGAACCGATTGCCAGAAAAACTGACAGCATTATTGAAAGAGAGGTAAACCCGGACGGACAATATGCCTGTACTTATTTTGAGGTTATCAAACAATACCCGGCCTTTGCACATGTCCGTTTGCGCCCGAAGACAGGACGGACACATCAAATTCGTGTCCATCTGTCCCATCTCGGGCATCCGCTCCTTGGAGATGATTTATACGGGGGAACGGTGAATCTCATTGGAAGGCAGGCCCTGCATTGCCGGAGCATTAGTTTTTTTCATCCTGTTTTGCAGAAGAACTGTGAATTTGAAGCTCCTTTGCCTGCAGACATGGAAGAGTTGCTTGAGCCGGGTGGAACTTAAAAAATCGGCATGGTGCCGATCTTTTTGTGAAAAAGACTTTTATGAATCAAAATGCCTGAATTTTTCAGGGATGAATGGCATGGAGGATGGAACAGAAACCAGCTCCATCTCCGGAAATCTCATTGCCGTTAATTTGCCTCCAAAGACGGCGCCTGTATCAATATTGTATGTTTTCCCGATGATCCTCGGTTCTTTGACAGGAGTATGCCCGTAAACAATTGTGTAAGGTCCCTTGTATTTCTTTGCCCAGTCAAGCCGGACCGGGGTGCCGTCGGGATTTTTTTCGCCTGTAATATCACCGTATAATACAAATGTTTTTACTTCGCTTGTCCTTTTTCCAATGAAATCTTCACGGATACCGGCATGGCAAATCACCAATTTTTCTTTTTCAAAAACTTTATAAAGCGGGCTTTTTTCATAAAGAGTCATAAATTTCTTTTTAATGGTTTCTTGTTGTTCCCGATTCATATCATGATATTCTGCGACGGTTGTTTCAAGGCCGTTGGCAATTTTAACTTTATTGCCTAAAAAGAAGCGGTACAGTTTATTACAATGATTACCAGGTACATAATAGCCGCTTTTTTGATCAATTACCAGTTTCCAGACGACATCGATGACCTTTAATGATTCAGGCCCGCGGTCTGTAAGATCTCCGATAAAAGCCAGTTTCCGGTTTTCCGGATGGTTTGGGAAGCCCTGATTCCAGTTATATCCGAGTTTCTCTGTCAATTTTTTCAACTCGCCAAAGCATCCGTGAATATCTCCGATGATATCCAGGTACATACAGGATTCTCCTTTCCATTCATTCCGTTAAGTATGTATGATTTTCTGTCCGGTTGTTTATTAATCTGCAAGATTACAGGTATATCAATTCTTTTTGTTTTCAATTGGAAGAAAAAATGCTGTGAACAATGAAATTTTTGGAAATAATCTATTGGAAAAGTGTTTCATGGAAATGCTGGTAACAGAAATCCGGATACGGGCAGCATCTTTTTCCCGGAGAGATGATTATTTTTGTCAAAATACCGGACTTGTGTGCTTGAAAGCCGGAATATGCAGGTATCCGTTACAAGAGTAGCAAATAAAATGTTGGAAGGGAAGTCCGGGTTTTGTGGCGGATGTTCCCTCATTTCATGAAGAAGTAACTTTATTCTTCATTTGTTCTTTTCTTTTTAGGCATGATCCTGTAAAATTAGGACTAGGTACTAATAACTTGTATTAATAACGGAGGGAAATGTATGTCTCTTTCTTTAGAAGGAAAAAACATTGTTGTGATGGGAGTGGCAAATAAGCGCAGTATTGCGTGGGGAATCGCCCGTTCCCTTCATGCTGCAGGAGCACGGCTGATTTTTACATATGCTTCAGAGCGAATGGAGAAAGGCGTTCGTGAACTTGTTGAGTCTTTGGAGGATGAGCGTTCTTTACTTTTGCAATGTGATGTAACTTCAGACGAAGATATCGCCAAATGCTTTGCAGAAATTAAGGAAGAAGTTGGAGTCATTCACGGTGTTGCTCACTGTATTGCTTTTGCCAATAAAGAAGAATTGAAAGGTGAGTTCGTGAATACGAGCCGTGACGGATTCCTGCTTGCACATAATATCAGTGCTTATTCGTTAACGGCTGTTGCTAAAGAGGCAAAAGCTCTGATGACGGAAGGCGGAAGCATTGTTACTTTGACATATATTGGCTCTGAAAGAGTCATCCGCAACTATAATGTCATGGGGGTTGCCAAGGCTTCTTTGGAAGCGAGCGTGCGCTATCTGGCTAATGATCTCGGACCTCAGGGCATCCGGGTCAATTCTGTTTCGGCCGGTCCGATTCGCACCCTGTCCTCTAAAGTAATCGGGGAATTTAATACAATCTTGAACGAAATCGAGGAAAAAGCGCCGCTGCGCAGAAATACAACGCCCGAAGAAGTCGGTGATACAGCATTATTTTTATTCAGCGACCTGTCACGCGGCATAACCGGCGAAAATATTCATGTGGATTCCGGTTTTCATCTGCTTTAAGAAATGTTCTTCGGACTCTCTTTTAAGGGAGTCTTTTTTTATTGAGCAGTCCATTTTGTTTAGTGTAATAAGAGTATTGTCAAGTTTTTTGCCTGTGCATGCAAAGCGCCGGTTTTGTGACCCGCCTGTTACAGGTCAGAGACATATCTGTTCCGCAGGGAACTTTCCAAATTACTCTTTCTTCCGTTAAATTTCCTGAATTATACGGTTCTTCTTTCTATAAACAAATCACCTATGTACTGCATACATATAGGTAGAAACCTTACAGTTGGAGGTGTAAATATGGAAAAGAAATCGATTCGAAAGGAACCCCTTCTTTTTATTACTCAGCCTTCTTCAATTGAACCCCCAAAAGTGAAGATGCAGGAAGTGTTTTCTGCAAAAAAGGCGGAAGAAACGAAAAGAAACCAGCAAAAAAAGCAGCATAGAGAAGAAAAAGAAAAACCCATTTTTACAAACAGACAGGAAGCAAAACTTGTCAAAGAAACCAAAAAAGTAAAAAAGCAAAAGATTCATTATTTGAATGATTTGGGTGAAGAAACAGGCGTTTTCGGGACACCGCTGAAAAAGGCGGAAGATACGGGAGCAGAGGAAAAAAATCAAAAGGCACAGGATGAAAAGGTTGAACAAAGGGACAAAAGACAACCGGGGACTTTTTTCAAAAGAGTTAAATCATTCCGGGAAATGACTACAGCTGAAAGATTGGATTATTTGGTTCATTTTCCAAAACAACTTCCCCCTGTACCTTGTCTGTTTGAAACAGAGGATACAGCAGTCAGGGGATATTTAAAGAGTAAGACGGAAGATGAGGTCGAGGTGCTTCTTTTTAACAAGATGGTTAAGACACTTCCGGTAAGAGACATAAAGTCGGTCAGAATGATCGGGATGAATTAGTTTTTTGCACAGGAAAGGCCTTCAATGGTGCTGATTGTGCCGAAGAAGGCATCAACGTTCATTCAATATAAATAGCCAGTCGGCGGTTCGACTGGCTTTCTATCTCTTTTACATTAATTTTCAGTCTTCGCAGATATCGAGGTCAACATCGGCAATGCATTGGATGGCGCAGAAGCAGCTCAGGTCAACAGTTACACAATCATTTGTTGCCTCAAATCCTTCAACTTCGCAAACTGCTTTTAAATCGATGCAGCAATCTTCAGCCAAGTTCACAGATTCCCGTCTGTTCTTAACCGGACGGATTACCCGTAATGTAGCACAGCAGTTGTCAAAAATTTCTTCAACCCGGAAAAAGATTGATACACAGGCACAATCGTCGCCTCTGAAAAATGCATGAAACGGGGTGCCGTCAGCTGTTTTTAAAATAAAAACTCTTGTATCTGCCGCATGTCTCTTCCCCGGAGCAATCAATGAGCCCAGAGGTTCCTGAAAGCAATTGGCCGGGCATTCGCATATATCCTCAGCAGCATCCTGAATATCTTTAATCGCGCGGACTACTTCACAAACACAGTTCGTCGCACTTGGTCTCAGTTCATCTTTTTTTCCGCAACCCATTAATAATTCCTCCTAACTATTCTTGGATGAAACTTTACACTATAACATATTGTTGTTGCAGGATTTGGGAAACGGACAATAGCCTGATTTCCCAAAAATGGGCGATAGCCCGGAAGAAAGGAAGAACCTGATCATAAGGAAAAGAACAATAATTTTGAGGAGGAATCCTTATGGATATGAACTGGTTTGAGTTTTTGCTAATCTCATTGGCCAGTTTCCGGTTGACAAGGCTGATAGTGTTTGACAAAATTACTGAATTTCTGAGAGCACCGTTTTTGAAGGAAGAAACCCTTATAAATGAGAATGGGGAGCAGGAAATTTATTATGTGCCGCGCCAAGGTTTGATTCGGACATTTTTCGGAGAATTGCTCAGCTGTCACTGGTGCACAGGGATTTGGTCCGCAGCAGCCATTTATGCCGCTTATTTGTTTTTGCCCGTATATGCAACTCCATTCATTGTGATTCTGGCTATAGCAGGTGCTGCTGCCATAGTTGAGACAGTTGTCGATTTGTTCATCCGTGAATAATTTTTTTCATGGCATGGGTCAATGATTGATACAAGCTAGGATGTTATTTCATAATTTGGTATTATCACAGAAATTGGAGGAAAAGATGGAAAGTAATAAAAAACAACAAATCAAAAATACCGGACAGTCAACCCCGCGAAAAAATACAAAAAAGAAGACTGGCTGCGGGTGCGGGAAAAAAAAGCGCAAATAATGGATATCCATACTGCCTTGAGCGGAAAGGTTTGACGAATCATTTGGAAAGAGCAGGTGATTCAAATACTTTATGAAAAGACCGTTTCCGTTTAAAGGCAGTTTTGCTTTTCATTATTTGGAAATAAGCGTGATTCATATTTTTTCATGAGGTTGAAAATAATATTGACAGGATAATTAGCAAGTTTTGTAAGGAAGTGAAATTAATGAGGAGAAGAACGGTACGTTCATATAGGTATATTGTTCCGGCACTTTTATGTTTGATTTTGGCGGCATGCAATAATGACGGTCCAAGGGAGGCTGGCCTTTCATTGATTCAGACAACTAATCCGGCACCGGTTGTGATCAACAATCAGGAACAAAAAATGGTTCAAAAGATTAAGGAAGATGTTGAGAAGTTCGATGAAATTTATGATGTGGCAATCATTAAAGGCAAAGAGGATATTTTGGTTGCATATAAAGTCAGGCACATGAAGAGATTTTGGATGAAAGATATCGAGAAAAAAATCTCCAATATGTTAAAGAAAAATTTTCCCGGTGTAAAATTTACAATTTCCAGCGATTATAAGATTTTTCTCGAAGCGGTGGAATTAAAAGAGAATTTAAAAAATCCCAATTACTCCCGGACTAAGGCGGAAAAAAAGCTGAAGGAAATTATCAAACTCAAAAATGAGATGACTTAAAGGGGGCATGGAAATGGCAGAACAAGAAAAAAAAACAATGGAAAAAAAGCAATATCAGGGATTGCAAAAAAAATATGAAATAAAAAGGCCGGTTTTGAATAACTGTTTGAAGGCCTTCTTTGTAGGCGGCTTATTTTGTGTTGTCGGACAGGGTATTACATATTTTTATATTTACTTTTTTAACTTTACGGAACAAACGGCAGGAAATCCGACAGTTGCAACGATGGTTTTTATTGCGATGCTGTTAACCGGTTTTGGAGTATATGACCGGATTGGCCAATTTGCCGGTGCCGGAAGCGCCGTGCCTGTGACTGGCTTCGGAAATTCAGTAATTGCTGCTGCTATTGAACACCGGACGGAAGGGTTTGTATTGGGGGTCGGTGGGAATATGTTTAAACTGGCAGGATCGGTAATTCTTTTCGGAGTTTTTTCCGCATTTGTTGTTGCTTTAATTAAAACGCTTTTATTAAGATGGGGGATTATTTAGATGTTAAGAGGCATACAATCCTGGGTGTTTGAAAATAAACCGGTTATAGTGTCCGCCGGCGTTACCGGAGGTCCATTTGAAGCCAATGGGAATTTGGCCGGTGATTTTGATGTGCTTCACGATGATTTATGGATGGAGCAGGATTCATATGAAAAAGCCCATCGGCTGTTGATGGAAGAGGCGATCGAGGCGGCCTTAAATAAAGGGAATGTGCAAAAGGAAGACGTACAGTTCTTTATTGCCGGTGATTTGATTAATCAGATCACCCCGACAACGATGGCCGCAAGAACATTGGACCGGCCGTATTTCGGAATTTTTGGGGCCTGCTCCACTTCTATGGAAGGGCTTGCTCTCGCCTCATTTATTATTAATCATCACGGGGCAAATTATATTATAACAGGCACATCAAGCCATAATGCAGCCGCTGAGAGACAGTTCCGGTATCCGACAGAGTACGGGGGGCAAAAACCTCCGACGGCCCAATGGACCGTAACGGGTGCCGGAGCAGCCCTGATAAAGAAAAATAATGGGGAGAAGGCGGTGCCTGTCACCACTTCAGCTACAATTGGGAAAGTTGTTGATATGGGGATGACTGATCCTTTCAATATGGGAGGAGCGATGGCACCCGCTGCAGCCGATACGATACTCGCCCATTTTGAAGACTTGGGCCGTGATCCATCCTATTATGATTTGATTGTCACGGGTGATTTGGCAAAAGTCGGTCAGGATGCCTGTTATGCATTGTTGGAGGAAAAGGGGGTCAAAATTCCCCGGGATAAGTTTCAAGATTGCGGATTAATGATTTATAAAGAGGATCAACCGGTGCAGGCGGGAGGCAGCGGGTCAGCCTGTTCAGCCGTCGTTACTTACGGTCATCTTTTGAAAAAGATGAAAGAAGGGGCGTACAGAAAAATCTTGGCCGTTGCAACAGGAGCATTACTGTCACCGTTGACATACCAGCAGAAAGAAACCATTCCTTGCATTGCCCATGCGGTTTCGATTGAATGGAACGAGTGAGAAATTTACCATACAAAGGAGGAATTGATTTTGCTTCCAATGTTTTTTTGGGCTTTTGTTGTAGGCGGACTTATTTGTGTTGCCGGACAACTCTTAATGGACGTGGCAAAATTAACACCTGGCCATATGTTAAGCTTGCTGGTGGTTTTTGGAGCAATTTTGGAGGGACTCGGTCTTTATGAGCCATTGGTTGATTTTGCGGGAGCGGGAGCAACTGTTCCGATTATGAATTTTGGCAACACGCTTGTTCACGGAGCGATGCAGGAAGCAGAAAGGCACGGTCTGGTCGGAGTTTTGACGGGCATGTTTGAAGTAACGAGTGCGGGAATTTCGGCAGCAATTGTTTTTGCATTTCTCGGAGCGTTTCTGTTTAAAGCGAAAGGATGAGTTTTACCTAATTGAAATTTTTAGTGAAAATATATGAATAATACGGACAAAGCCTGCACATAAATCCCGGGCCTCACATAATTTGGTAGTAACCTGAAATAAGTGAGGTGACAGGTATGGGCTTCTTCGGTTACGGAGGCTATGGCGGCTACGGCGGCAACACATTCGTGTTGATTGTCGTATTATTCATTTTACTCATTATTGTCGGCGCAAGCTTTTACAATTAAATGAAACCATCTAATAGAACGGAAAGCGTCTTTATCTGAAAGGCGCTTTCCTTTTTGGTGATTAGAAAAACATGATAAGATTCATGTAAATGGAAGGAATTTCCATAACAAACGTCGAATATATTTAGAACCTGATTATGTAAAAAAGTTTTTTAGCGGAGGTGAATGGCGGTTTCTGATTTTTGCAGCCGGGGAAATAAGGAAGAATAGCTCTGTTAGATGAAGTGAGTGGCTGGATGAGAGAACAATCGATTTTCCCGCATCAGTTTGTTGCAATCATATTTCTGCCTTTTCTGTCATAAATATAATCATCAGCAGATTGACCTGTCCCATACAACAAAAAGAATTGTTTCCTTCTGAATAAGGAAAGTCAAAAACTGAAATTTGCGGCTCCGTCAACACTGTTCCGTAAGGGAACATGTGTCTGCTTCTGGAGAACGTATTTTAGAAATTATTGTATACGTGGGGTGGTTAAATGAGATTTTCACAAACAATTGCATTAATCACAGGGGCCGGAAGCGGAATTGGAAAGGCGACGGCGATCCGTCTGGCCAATGAGGGAGCTAAAGTCATTTTAGTGGGAAGAACAAGATCAAAACTCATGGAGACAGCTTATGAAATTAATGAGGCTCACAGAATTCCAATGGCGGAAGTGTTTCCGGCAGATGTTACCGACAGTGAGGATGTTCAGGAACTGGCTGAATATATGCAAACCCATTTCGGCGACCTTCATGTATTAATAAATAATGCAGGATCGTCGAAGCATTCAAGACTTCTGGAAACATCTGAAGAGGATTGGGATTATATTCAAAACGTAAATTTAAAGAGTGTCTTTCTGGTGACGAAAGCGCTGGCACCGATTATGATTCAAGGTTCACAGCAGGATCATGCCCCGCAAAACCGGGCAATTGTCAATGTTGCTTCTTTATCAGGACATCAGGCGGGGGCGCATATTCCTCATTACAGTTCTGCCAAAGCAGGTGTTATTAATCTGACAAAAGCTTTTGCTTTGGAGCTTGCCCCCTATGGAATCCGGGTAAATTCCGTGTCTCCGGGCTTTGTTGAATCCCCATTAACAGAAGAAAGTTTGCAAAACATGAATTTCATTAAAGCAATTGATCGGAACACAGCACTAAGAAGGGTGGGAAGAGCGGAGGAAATAGCAAATGTCATTACATTTGCAGCCTCTGAAGAAGCATCCTATATGACCGGTTCAGATATTCTTGTTGACGGCGGTTGGTTGATCAAATAAAAGCAAATCAGCCTGTTCAGCATTTTTTAAAAATTATGGCACACAAATAGGGATTAGCCTGTTGTTCATAAGAGTCTCACCTTTTCCCTGCTTTTTCATATGATGAATGTAGGTTGAAAAGGAGGCGTAGCTTTTACGATTATGAACAACGACTTTTTTAAGAATGTGGAAAAGAAAACCGGCGTAAACATGAAGGATATTTTTGATTTGGCAAATTCCCTGCAGGGAGCCAATTTTCAGGATGAAAGAACCGTGCGCAGCGTAATCAGACGTGTTTCACAGATTGCCAACAAACCTGTTTCCAGACAATTGGAGGATAAGATTGTCCAATCGATTGTAAGAGACGGACAAAAATTAGATTTTAATACCATTGCAAAAATGCTTAATAAAAGATAACTTCCATACAAACAAGATGCCTCCCGAAGCTGCGGAAGGCATCTTTTTTTTTGGATGATGAAGGTTTATTTCACCGGAGTTAAAAAACGCGATGGATGAGCTTTTTTTCCTTTTCTTCGTTCGGGAATTGATAGATACAGTTCTTCCATGGCCCGGGTAATTGCCACGTACAAGAGACGTCTCTCCTCTTCCAACGGTTCAATGTCTCCGTTCCGCCATGCTTCAAGGGCGTAGTCGTGGGGAATGCTTCCGTCCACGGCCCCCAGGATATAAACGGTTTTATACTCCAAACCTTTGGCACGGTGAATGGTGCTTAAGGTGATTACATCATTACGGTTCTTATTTGACTTTTTTATCTCTTTATTCATTGCCGTCATATGATCGGTATGTTCAATGAATTCACGGATCGTGGAAAAGTTTTTTGCGGCCACTTTTAAATTGCGGATATCATCAGAGCCTTTGTCGAGTTTATTTCCTTCATTTCCCCGTTTCCTGATAAAATCATTATATCCCAGTTCTTTTTCAACAATTTCAATCGCAGTCGCTGGTCTTGAATTGGCCAGTGAGCGAATGATGGGAACAAGTCTCCGCAATTTCCTTTCCTGAAAGGGATAGCCGGTTTTTATTCCGCTTAAACATTCCAAGAGGGTGCGGTCACGGAGTATACTCTCCGCTTTTAAATCTTGCAGGATGTCTTGCCTGACGAATAAAGCCGGTAAAATATCGCGAACAGCATGCTGGTTATCTTCATCGATGCTTAATCGCAGAAAGGAGAGCATTCCTCTTACAAGAAAGCGCTCATAGAAAGGTTCCAGATCATTGTCAATCCGAAACGGAAGACTGGAGGAAGAGAGCCTTTCAAAAACAGCCCGGCTTTCAGTATTTGTTCGAAAGAGAATGGCAAAGTCCCCCGGTTGATAACCTTTCTTAATTTTCTCCTGAATATCGGTGACTATCATCGTTGCTTCTTCTTCTTCATCGAATGGAAAAAATAATACGGGCTGTTTTCCGGTTGACAGTTGAGCCCTCATATTTTTTGGCCGCCTGAGGCTGTTTTTTTCGATGATCCGGTTGGCGGTCTGGACAATTTCGTGGTTGGAACGGTAGTTTTCATTTAATATAACAATTTCTGTGTTGGGAAAATCTTTTTCAAATTGACGAAGGTATTTCGGGTCGCTGCCGCGAAATGAATAAATAGATTGATCATCATCCCCGACCGCACAAATATTTTTTGATTTCGCGGAAAGTAATTTTATGACTTCATATTGCACTTTATTAATATCCTGAAATTCGTCAATTAAAAAATATTGAAAGCGATTTTGATACATTTCCAGCAGCGAAAGGTTTTCACTGAACAGTTCATAGCAACCGAGAAGCATATCGTCAAAATCAAACAATCCCTGCTCTTTTTTCGCATGTTCATAGTATTTGTAAAGTTCTTTTACCTGCTCTTCCCATTGGGAAAGAGGTTTGACGTTTTCCGGAGCTGTCAGGGAGTTTTTCCAATAGCTGATTTGTTGTATGGCTATATCATAGGCAAATTCTTTCTCATCCAGTTTAAGCTCTCTTCCTCTGGTTTTTAAAATATGTTCTTTTTGCCAATCCATCTTCAATAACTTGTCTCCATTCCATTTTTCCGGGTGATGGAAGGCAAGAATACGATAAAATAGACTATGGAAGGTGCCGGCAGGGAGTCTTTGAATTTGTTCCCTGCTCAGTCCCGGGTAAGAGTGCAGGCGGGATTTCATTTCGTTTGCCGCCTTTGCTGTAAAGGTGACCAGCATGATACTGCGCGGATCGATCTTTTTTTCATGCAGCATAAAGGCTGTTCTGGCTGTCAGAACACGGGTTTTTCCGCTTCCGGCTCCGGCAACGACAAGAACTGCCCCGTTTGTTTTTGTCACGGCTTGCATTTGTTTTTCATCTAATATGATGTTATGGTTCTTCAACAATTGAAGATAGGGTTCAGAAATGGTTGGCGTTTTGAACGGATGTTCCCGGAAAGGAACGGGCGCTTTAACCGGGCGCGCTTCTTTAAAGACAACTGTTTCCTTTTCCAGCACGGCGACCTTCCGGGAAACAGGAAGTTTAAATCCGTTCCGTTCAATATATTTTCCCCCGTTGCTTTCAGACTGTAGCCGGTGTATATGTCCCGGGTCCGTACAATTGATGTTTTTTTCCGTTAAATGAAAGAAGCGGGGTGTACCGTGGATGCCGAGATGGAATCGGACCTGTTCCCCGCAGACAGGACATGAAAGTTTTCCTTTTTTGCCAGCTTCATATAATGTTTGATAATTCTCCCGCTGCCACAGATTTAAAGAAATAGTTCTATTTTCATAGATTGCAGTTTTCATAATATAAACCCCTTCAATTTATCACACAAAGTTTATCATAACAAAATATTGCCATTTTCTAAAGGGGGTTTTTCTCAGGAGGTATTTTTTCGGATTAAGATAGCGGAGGTGGCGGAAATGGCATTTATTGAGCCCGTGCCCAATTATCAGTACGGTCAATACGCTGACAGGGATTTAAAGACTAAGGGAGGTGCAAAGCATCCAAATCCTGTAGCGGCAACGAATCCTTTGCAAAATCCTCCCCAATATCACCTTGACAGAAAGGAACGGGCGGGGGGAAGAAGATTAAAAGCAGAGCGGATGGCGGTGGAAAAGGCAAGAAAAAGAGACCCGGAAGAGCTAAAGAATATTTGCCGGGATCTGACAGGAAAAGGGATTCATATTGATGTAAGGATTTAGCTGAAAATGCTGCATTAGCAGCATTGATTTTTTTATGCATGCCTTTCAACATGAAAATGGATATAATCAATACTTTTGCACATGCAGGGCTTCTCCTTCTTTCCACTCTGCATATAAAACCTCCCGCGGGGAATTAATCCCGAGGGATTTTATTTCCTTCATAAGTCTGACCGTATCCCATTTAATTTTCTTAAGGTTCTCGTGTTCGATTTTTCCGTCCTGGATGAGCGGAAAAGGAATACTGTCCGGTTGCTTGCGAATGTTAAGGTCGGACTTTGTTATATTTTCATATTTCGGTTTCTTAATCACGCTTATTGTTCCGTCTGTTTCAAGAATGGCATATTCACATTCCCGGAGTGAAAAAACATCTTTTTTTCTTAGCAGATGGAGCATTTGATCCAAATCCAAATGATTCTTTTTTAAAAGGTCATAATTGATTTTTCCTTTACTGATAATAATGTCAGGTTCTCCCTCAAAAAATTTCCTGAAAAAACTTTTTTTCTGTGTTGCAATTTCTGTTACATAAATTAGTAATCCCCAAAGAGCAGTTGTAAATATCACCTTTCCTACACGGATGTTTTCATCATAGAGGGCGTTTCCGACCAATTCACCGAGAACGAGTGCGGAAATAAAGTCGAAGGCAGTTATTTGTGTAATTGTTGTTTTCCCGACCAATTTTGTTAATATGAGCAGGGCAAAAAATCCGGCTATCACTTCGACAAGAATTTGCAAGTAATCCATATAACATCCCCCGATTCCTGCAGAAAACTTATTATAGTTTGTGTAATGTTCAGGTAATTATAATCGGGTTTAACTTAAACGGAAAATATGAAATATTACCAAATTGAGTAATCCCGGCTAAATTAAATTTAAATTAAAAAAAGAGCCGGTAAGCTCTTTTTACGGATGTAGATTCGGTGCTCAATCAAGTTCCTTGAACATTGTTTTATGGGGAATTCCCGCATCAAGGAACTCTTGATCAGATTCAGTTTTATAACCGATTCGGCTGTAGAATGGAATGGCCTGGATTTGTGCATTTAAGATTAGTTTTTGTACACCTTTTTCTTTGGCATATTGCTCGATTTTTTCCATGATTGCTTTTCCGGCGCCTTTATTCCTTTTTTCTTTTAAAACACAAACTCTTTCCACTTTCCCGGCATTTCCGGTCATGCGAAAACGACCGGCGCCAATTGGTTCGTTGTTTTCGTATAATACAAAATGAGCTGCTTCTGAATCATATTCGTCCATTTCACGATCGACCGGAACGTTTTGTTCTTCGACAAAAACGATTTTTCGTACATAATAGGCATCTTGCAATTCTTGTTTATTTGTTACCAGTTTTGCTTCCATAATTCTTATTCCTTTCCAAGTTGAAATGTCTCATATACCGTCCACTTTTCATCTTCCTGTTCTTGCAACAAATGAAAACAGTTTATTTCTTCCTGATGATTTAATGTTTGCATTTTCAGCGAGCCGTAAATGTCTGAATGTTCATCGTCGGAAAGACCTTGCCCAATCGTAATATGAGGAATAAAAGAGTTATCATCCTTTATACGGGGGATGAGGGAACATATTTCATTCCTCAGTCCCAAAATTTCTTTTGTTGGTTCCACCTTCATGCAAATTACGTTTTTTACCGGTTTAAAAGAACTGAATTTCGGAATATTTATTTGAAAAGGAGAAAACTTTCCGGCTACTTTCCGAAGGTGTCCGGCAATCCTTTCGGCAATCTTTTCCGTGACTTCAAACGGACCGGCAAGTGTCAAATGCGGGGGCACAAGGTTGTAATGAGGGTCATATCTTTTTCGATAAGAATTGGCCAAATCCTGCAGCTTTTTCGAAGGAAAGATAACAATTCCATATTTCATAAACGATACCTCCGTAAGAATAAGCGTAAAAAATGCGGACAACATAGAAAAATATGGAAGAACAGACAAAGATATTACCCAAACCGGAAAATGAAAGTGAAAACCTGTGCTATTATTATATACTTTGTTTTTTAAAAAAGCACATTGTCTTGTAAAACCGGAATCAATGTTCATTTCAATAATCCGGTTTTTATGGCTTGTTTAAGAATCTTTAGGAAGTTCATCGATCCTTTTTCTTCCCTTATTAAAAATGTTAATTCCCCCTTGTGCAAAGTGTTATAATAGAAGCATTCACTGATTAAAATTGTTTGTTTTAATATCTGCATGATTATATGCGGGACAGCGGGCAAATGTGTATGTTTGCTTTGAAGTGATATTTTTCAGGGAGAAAGGAAAGGGAAGGTGTTTCACATATGAATCGTGTAAGCAGCCAGGAAGTTACAGAAGCAACCAAAAAAGCTCTGATTGAACGGGGTGTGTCAATCCGGGCCATTGCAGAAATTGTATATGAAATGCAAGCTTCCTATAATAATGGATTAACGATAGAGGAATGTATTGAAAGTGTAAATATGGTTCTTTTAAAAAGAGAAATTCAGCATGCGATTTTAGTTGGTGTAGAACTGGACAAGCTGGCAGAGCAAAGAAAGCTGTCCGAGCCTTTGCAATCTCTTATTGATTCTGATGAAGGCCTGTTTGGAATTGATGAAACGATTGCGATTGGTGCTTCTCTCGGCTATGGCAGCATCGCAGTAACAACTTTCGGCCATTTAGATAAAAACAAGATTGGTATTATCAGAGAACTGGATACAAAAAAAGGCGTTAAGGTAAATACTTTCCTGGATGATATTGTTGCAGCCATTGCAGCTACTGCTGCCGCACGGGTGGCGCACAAAAAACGCGATGAAGAAGACCGTATCGCTTTAGAGAATTCACGGATTAGAGAAGAATGGTAAATGGAAGAGCGGGTGTTTTTATGGAAATAAGAACGGGGTGGTGATGCCTTATTCCGGCTGAATATTAAGTCAAAACATTCGATTGTTGCGTACAAAAATGCAGTCAATATTCAGCCTGTGTTTTTATATATTTTTCCCGCAGGCATAACAGATAAAATATTTTCAATCAGGAATGAGCGCATTTGCTTGCGCAGGTAACAATAGGCGCGGATTTTTGCATGACAAATTTCTTTAATAATGATGGTACGCTGTGTAATTTGGCCGCCTGCTGAAATATAAATAATTTCCAAAGGAAGTTTTTCTGTCAGGGCGCGGGTAAGTAAACGATTCAAAGCAGTCACCTTCTTTTTATGTTGTCTTCTATATTACTATTATAACCGAACGTTCGTTCTTTATTCAAGAAAAACCGAATGTTTGTTCTTGTTCATTTGTTAAGTTCGGAAATTTAAAGATTGAATTTTGTTGAACTCTTCAAGTTTGTTATATTTGGTTGAAAATGACAAAAAAATCTTTTTTTGCTGTTGACATTTTTTCAGGCTCAAGTATAATAGGTAATGTACTCAATTTCAGCATGATCTGTTAGCTCAGCTGGGAGAGCACCACCTTGACAGGGTGGGGGTCGCAGGTTCAAGTCCTGCACAGGTCACTATAAAAAGCCTTGATAATCATCAAATTATCAAGGCTTTTTGTGTATAAAGAAAAAATACGCCAGGCGTATGGTCCGGAACACTTTCAGAGATAAACAAAAAAGTTTCCTCCCGGTGATACAGCAGATTTTGATCCGCCAACAACCTATTATATCTGGTTTAAACAGTTTAGTACATGCCAAGTGATATTGTAAGTATCACAGGTAAGTACTTGATAGAAGGCAAGATGCAGTCAATATCCTTCTAAAGGGCGGAGTTATATGTTTGCTTTTTCTAACAAACCATTAAAAGACTTAATTGAAGGGAAAAAGTAAAAGTATCCCGTGAATTAGAAGAGGATGTTGAAAATAAATATAATATTAATGTTGCAGTAGTAGACAGATCCCTTAAGATTTTATAGATGGAAGATATTGGACTGCGTTTACAGTACCTGGGGATTATGGAGAATTCACATTTGAAAGTATTAAAGTAAAACGCGATAAGTATTTTGATTATTATATAGAAGAATTATGGAAAAGCCAATTAAGAAAAGAAAGTGAACCTGTTTTTAAAAATTCTTTCAAAAGTCTTCCGATTGAATCCCATGATTATTCTTTCATATAGGGATTTGCCGATGAATTACAAATTAATAGCGATCATATTTCAAATTACAAAACGGTTGATTATCAGTTGGAACTGGTAATCCGATTAAAGGATTGTTGGAGTGAGGATACTAAAGAAAAAGGAATCAATGAAACATATGCCCTGATTTAAGAACTAGAGGGGGATTGCTCACAGCGTTGGCCTCAGAGTAGATTACAGAGAGAGACCGGAAGAGAAAGAAGAAGGGCGTATTTATGGCATTTACTTTAAACCGGGAGATTTAAAGAAGGTTCATGCAAAGGAAGATATAGAAAAATATTTTTTTGAGTTTTAAATGATTAAGCGGTCTGAAATCTTTATTAAATGGACTTCAGGCCGCTTTAAGTTCTCATGGTTGCCGGTTATTCTGACATTTATACAATCGGATTTTCAGTTTTGTTGTTTTGTCGCGAGTTTAAATTCTTCAGATTTATTTTCGTATTCTTCTTCACTTACGGCTTCAAACAGCAGTTTTTCATCACTTTCCCAAAAAGTTAAGTAAAAACCGGAGTTTATATCTTCAATGTTCCCTTCAAGTTTCTTTTGTTCCCCATTCACATTTGTATACAAATTCAGCATTTGCCCGTCAGTAATACCGTTTATATCATAGACTGTTTCTTCAAATGGCTTTTGCTCATTCTCCGTTTTTTCTCTCACGAGAAGGGAGCCTGACAATTCACCTTCGAGGAGGGCTTCATCTATCTTTATGAATAGTTGGTATTCACCGTTTTCAGCAGTATAAAGAAAACCAAAAATACTTCTTAAATCGGAGAAAAATGTCCTGATGAATTCTTTTTCTTTTTCTTCCATGCCATCAATGGCTTTTTCCAGTTCTTTATCCAGATTAGAGAGATATTCATTAAGTTCATTATTGCTGATTCCTTTAAAAAGGAGGGACTCGTCTTCTCCATGTTCAAGAACGGAAAGATCATTTCCGGAAAATTCAACATGGAAGTTTCTTGTTTCATCATCGGAAACAGCAGTAAATTCATAGTTATTTTCTTCGGCTGTTCCTGACAATGAGTAGGTTTTTTCTTCAATAAATGGTACTTCGCCAATTTCCTCTATTATTTGATGCTTATGGAAGGTTCCTTCCACTTTCCCTTTTCGGGCGGAAAGATCAAACCAGTACAGAAGACCGTCTTCAGCGCAGACATATAATCCGGATTCGTTGAAGGGGTCGTTGCCGGTTTGGGAACTAAACCACCAAACCGCTGTCACTGCTAAGAGAATTGCCAGTATGGCAACTGCCCATCCTTTGATTTTCTTCATTGTTCTCGCTCCCTTAAATTTCACAAAAGTATGGAAGAGATTGCGGGAATTTATTTCCCTATATCCTCTTAGTAATTTTATCGGATGTTAGTATAAGGTAATTCCCTCATCATAATAAACAGAAAAGGTATATTTGTGAAAATTCATTTTTTGTTTTTTAAGGAAGCAGGCATCTTGTTTTTAGGATTATTCACGTTACTTCCAAAAAAAGGTGTTCCGAATGAAGAAATAAATGAATACAGTTGAAGAAAAAAGCGGCGGCAGAGCCGCCTTGGGGACCTATGACAGAGTTTTGTTGATTTCTTGAATTTTAAGCGTAGCTTGATTCATTAAACCGTTCGCTTCATCCAAAACAACTGTTAATTCATTGATTCTGTTTGCATCAAAATTATCTATTGCAGCAGGAAGTTCATTTGCTACATATTTGTATTTTTTCATTGCTTGAACATGAAGGTTATGAACACCGAAAAATACTGCCGGGACTTTTTCCTGTGGATAATTGATGATTTCATTAGTCAGATTATCCATTTCGACAAGGATGACAGCGGTATTCATAATCCATTCATCAGAGTAATCTGCCGCAGAGAAAGTGCGGGAAAAGTCGTTCATACATTCTGCAAAGCGTTTAGAATGATCTGCCATGTCAGTGCTGTATGCGTAAATTTTTTGAGACTCTGCTTTGGTTATACTGTCTTTTTCAGCAGGAGGTTCCTCTTTCTCAGTCAGTTCTTTATTTTGTTCTTCTTCTTTCTCAACAATTTTTTCCCGGTCCGTTTTATCTGTTGCCTGCTCGTTCTCATCGTCTCCGCCGGGGATGATAATAAAGATTATCAACGCGGCAATTGCCCATACCCACCATTTTTTATACCACTTTTTCTTTTCCACTGTTTTCATCTCCATTCTGAAAGCTTAATAAAGATTCCGGTATTTATTTTTTGAAAAGTTCTCTTTAATTACTTCAATTTTTGATATGCAATTTATGGGCTTACCGCCGGTCCGCTTTTTGGCCCTTTGAGGGAGTTTTTATGCACGGAGGGACTATGAAAATCGAGAAATGAATAAAAGTTGCGGAATTACAGAAGATAATTTCAAAGGAAATATTTATATAGGAGAGGTTAATATTAACAGGTCTTATTCAATATCCATGTTTCAAGTCATTCTTCTCGTTATGACCACAATAGGATTAAAAAATCATGTTTTTGTACTTCCGCCGCTTATTCAAACAGCCAAGAAGGACTCATGGATGAGCGTTTTGCTTGCTGTTTTAATTACGACAGGCTTGCTTTTTATGCTTATGGCTGTAAATAAAAAAACGGGCGGAGAAAATATTTTTCAATGGTTATTAACCCGTGTCAATAAATGGTTTGTGTTTGTTTTAATGTGGCTGGTTATATTTGGTTTATTTTTGATGGGTGCTGTTACTTTAAGGGAAACAGTCACTTGGATTAATATTTCGCAACTTCCTGAAACACCGAGGCTTGTAACGGCTCTGTTACTGGGCTTTGTTTCTTTTTCATTGGCCAATACCAATTTGCGGTCAATTACGATTATTAATCAATTCCTGCTTTTTTTTGTCGTTCTTTTTGGTTTTTTCGTTGCAATTGTTAATTTGCAATATAAGGATTATTCGTTATTGCTGCCTGTTTTTGAACACGGTTACCGGCCCATTCTCAAGGGGATTATTTTTCCCATGTCCGGTTTTGCCGAACTGTTTTTATTATTGATTTTGCAACACCGAATTAAAGATTCTTTTAAGTTCCGCCATCTTGTTATTACAGTTTTAATTTTGGCGGGATTAACGCTGGGTCCTTTAACAGGGGCTATTATTGAGTTTGGCCTTGTTGAAGCTGAAAAGTTCAGATTTCCTGCATATGAAGAATGGGAACTTGTGTCGATCGGATATTTTATTGAACATATTTTCTTTTTTGTTATTTACCAATGGCTGACAGGTACTTTTATCCGGTTGGCTATAATTTTATTTTTCATCAAAGATCTGCTGTCTCTTTTTAAAAAATATGGCAAGTATATATATTTTTTTATTTTTATTGTTATTGAGATATTTACACTGTATCCGCTTAATGATTTTGCCTATGCAAAACTGTTGTTTTATTGGGAACTTCCTCTTATTGCCGTTCTTTTCACCGGTCTTTCTATCATATTTTTCGTAATCGTCATTATTTCATCCCGAAAAGACAGGAGGGTTCGCTTTTGAAACATAAACGAAGGATAAGGAGGATTCCTGAAAAACTTGCAGTCCGCCCAAAAGATAATAAACCGCCTGCATCATCTCCCGTGTCTTTTAATGCAGAAGTGTTAAAAGAAGTATTCAAAAAAAATCCTGATGTACAATTTTCCGAACTTAATTTATTAAATCAAAAAATCGTTCTAATTTATTGCAACGGATTAGTGAATCATGACTTTCTGCTTAATACGATCCCTGTACGGCTCGAAAAGTTTTTGCAAAATGCCGGGGAGAGTTTATCAAAAGAAACGGTTTTGCAAGGGCTGAATCTTCCTTCCTTATCATGTATTAACAAAAAGGAAGAGGCTGTTGACGAAGTGTTTTCGGGAAAGCTGCTCATAGATCTTGGACTCCGTGATGGGGTTTTTACCGTTGATATTTCTGAACGGCCGGAAAGACAGCCGGAAGATACAAGGGCTGAAGCAACCATCCTTGGCCCGCGGGATGATTTTATTGAAGACATTTCGGTAAACTTGTCATTAATTCGTAAGCGGTTGCGGACCACTTCCCTTGTTTATGAGGAATTTTTGGTGGGCAAACGGACGAAAACCAGATTGTTTCTTGTCTATATGGATGATATTGTTAATCCTGAAATTCTTAATAAGATTAGAGAAAAGCTCTCATCCATTTCAGTTGACGGTCTGTTGGGCGGAACCCAGTTGGAAGAGCTCATTGAAGAAAAACATCTTGGTTTGTTTCCGAGACATAAATACACCGGAAAGCCGGATTTTGCGGTACAGACCCTGCTGAGCGGGCGGTTTGTCATTTTAATTGACGGGGTTGCAACGGCTTATATTACTCCGGTTAATTTCAATCTTCTTTTTAAGAGCAATGAAGATAAGGAATATAACTATGTATACAGTTCATTTACAAGAGTTTTGCGGATTTCCGGGCTACTCGCATCTACACTGCTTCCGGGAGCCTGGATTGCATTTACCACTTTCCATCAGGAACAATTGCCGTTAACTTTGCTGGCAACCGTCGTTGAAACAAGGCGGGGAATTCCTTTTCCGACCACATTGGAAGCTTTGGCAATGCTTATTTTGTTTGATTTGTTCAGGGAAGCGGGAGTAAGGCTTCCGATGACAATCGGACAAATATTAAGTGTGGTGGGAGGATTGATTATTGGTGATGCGGCTATCCGATCCGGCTTAACAAGTCCTTCTATGCTTGTCGTTATCGCAATGTCAACCGTATCCACATTTACTCTCGTTGACCAGGCCTTAATCGGAACCCTCTCACTTATGAGACTGTTTGCGGTTGTTATGTCGTCATTATTGGGTTTTGTCGGCCTGCTCATGTCTTTTTATATATTTGTAACTTATATTGGTAAAATTCAAGTTTTCGGTATTCCATATTTGAGCGGGATGAACGAATTTAATAAAGAATATTTTTTTAAAACTGTTTTTAAACTCCCTGATCCTTTGATAAAAAAGCGGCCGGAGGATTTAAATCTTTCTGACAAGACGAAAAGGGATGAGGGGTAAGATGTTCAAACGTAAACTCAGGCTTTGTGGTCAAGTGTTGCTTTTAATTGTTTTTCTCGGAGGTTGCTGGGATGCCAATGAGCCGGATAAAATGGTGTATGTGCAGGGGTTGGGAATTGATTACCAAGATGGTAAATATCACCTTTATCTTCAATTAATGGATTTCAGTACACTGGCAAAGGTAGACTCACCCGGACAAAGCAGTGGGGAAGGGGTTTCTGAAATCGGCTTTGCTTCAGGTGTTTCTTTTGATGATGCTATATTCAAATTATACAAAATTTCACAGCGTCGTATTCATTTTGGTCATCTGAACAGTATTTTTTTGACAAAAGATGCGCTTAATCAAAATGGCCTGCAAGAAGTAGCAGATTTGTTCGACCGGTTTTTTTTAACCCATTATCGTATGTGGATTTACAGTACTGAAGACTCGCCGGAAGATATATTATCAATTGATCCTCCCTTGCAGATGTCACCGTATTTTTCCCGGTTGGCCAATCCGGAAGAATCATTTGAACAGGCTTCATATATCAGGCCGATAGATATGAGGGAAACGATTATTCTTAATAATGAGCCACCCTATGAAATATTTATTCCTTATGTAAGACGCAATATAGGCAGATGGAAAAAGGATGAGAAATCCAAGGAAATGGGGATTATTGATGGAGTTTCAATTATTTTTAATGATAAATATCAGGGTTCTCTTACCGGAGAAGATGCGGCGGGGTTAAAATGGATTGCGAAAGAATTCAACCGTATGGGAATTACCTTAAAAACCGGTGAAGACTCTACTGCTGGATTAACAGTAAAAAAACGGAAAGTCCGGATTGAGCCGGTGAATATTAATGGAGAGCCGCAATTTGATATTCATATTAAAGTGAAAGCTGTTATTAATAAGCTTAATCGGTACGAGAATATTGAAGAACTCGCCATAAGTGCGGAAAAGAAAATAGCTGCAGAGGTAAAACGAACGTATTTGAGTGCTTTAAAACTTAATTCAGATATTTACCGATTATCAGGGATTTTATACAGGAAACACTTTTCTGTTTGGAAGAAAATACAAAAAACGGAAAAATACCGTTAGAAAAAGATTCGATTCGAAAAATTAATGTGGAAGTAGAAATTATGGACAGCGGAAATCATTGGAAAACCCCTACCTTGTAAAAGTAGTCAAAATAATGAAGATGAAAAAAATGACGGAAGCTCATCCGGTATGAAGGGGGGTGCACCGGGAGATTTCCCTCCCGGTTAGTTTCTTCATGCCGGCGGTTCGTTTATGGAAACACTAAGTTTCTCTATCGACATCATAAGGTGGTTGAATTCTTTTGTGTATCAAGTGTTTAAAAAAACTATTGATTTTATCTTCATGAATCCTTAAAAGATACAAGTTCGTTTGAATATGTTAGAAATATATTTCCATCCCTCAATTGCAAGTTGAAATTTGGTGTGTTTTTTGAATTAGAGAAAATTCTAAGGAGTAATAATTTGAAGTTTACTATCCTGGTATATTATAGTAGAGTATATATAAATTAGGCGTTTTAAGCCTTGATATGACCGCGGCAAGCAAGTCTGCATGAAAAAAAGAATTAACATTCTGAAATTAATATATTGAGGAGGTTGCAAATGGAGAGTAAGAAAAAATTTATTAAGGATTATACAGATAAGTATAGTAAAATCTGCCGGGAAAACAGTCAAATCGACAGAGAATTGTATGACAAGTACGGGGTAAAACGCGGACTGCGGGATAAAAGCGGAAGAGGCGTTTTAACCGGTTTGACTAATATTTCCGCTATTGAAGCCCGGAAAGAGGTTAACGGAGAAATAGTTCCTTGTGAAGGCAACCTGTACTACCGCGGATACAATATCTTTGATTTGGTTCAGGGTTTTGAAAAAAGAAATCATGACGGCTTTGAAGAAATGACATATTTACTGTTGTTTTCCAAGCTTCCAAATAAACAAGAGCTTGCAGAGTTTAAAGAAGTGCTGGCCAGTCTCAGAAATCTGCCGAAAAACTTCGTTAAGGACGTCATTATGAAAGCCCCGACGAGAGATATTATGAATTCTTTGACAAGAAGCGTACTTACATTAGCGTCTTATGATAAAAAAGCTTCAGATTTATCCCTGGAGAATGTTCTCAGACAAAGCCTGATGCTTATCAGCACTTTCCCGATGCTGGCTGTTTACGGTTATCATGCCTACAATCATTATGAGCGCGGAGAAAGCTTCTATATTCACCGTCCCGATAAAAACTTGACCGCTGCGGAAAATATACTAAGAATGTTGCGACCGAATAAGGAATATACAGAACTCGAAGCGCGGGTGTTAGATACTGCTTTAGTATTGCATATGGAGCATGGCGGAGGCAACAACTCCACATTTACAACCAGGGTCGTGACTTCATCCGGTTCAGACACTTATTCTGTTATAGCAGCCGCTTTATCCTCATTAAAAGGTCCGAAGCATGGCGGAGCCAATATTAAAGTGGTTGAAATGATGGAAAACATAAAAGCAAATGTAAAAGATCAAAAAGATGAAGATGAAATTAGCTGGTATTTAGAGAAAATTCTCAATAAGGAAGGATTTGACAAGAGTGGGCTGATTTACGGACTGGGTCATGCCATTTATTCTGTTTCAGATCCGAGGGCATTAGTGTTAAAGGATTATGCCGAAAGGCTTGCCTATGAGAAAAACCGGCATGATGAGTTTAATTTGTATGCACTTGTTGAAAAGCTTGCTCCTGAAGCGATTGCCAAGAAACGTCATATCTATAAAGGGGTCAGCGTGAATGTAGACTTCTACAGCGGTTTTGTATACAGCATTCTTGGAATTCCGCTTGAACTTTATACTCCGCTGTTTGCGATGGCGAGAATTTCCGGCTGGAGTGCACACCGTTTGGAAGAATTAATTAATGTAGATAAGATTATCAGACCTGCTTATGAAAGCATTGCTCCAAAGAGAGAATATGTAGACATGGAAGACAGAGCATAAACAAAGCCTGTTCTCCTGGCAGTCATCCGGGAGACAGGCTTTTTTGACGGAAAAGATATATTTGATAGAAAGACTGAATTTTGCAAAGTTCATTGTTCTTCCAAAATTATTAACGACAGCTTGATTTTTTTGGCAGTGAAAGCACAAATTTGAAAAAGCTATTTTCCTTCACTTAACTTTCATACATAAAGATATAAAATAATCATTGAGCAAAGGAGTGAAATTTTTATGAAATATAATGATACTTGGGATTTAGAAGCAATTTTTCCCGGAGGAACGAAATCACCCCAATTACAGTAAAAATTGAAAAAAATCAAAAAAGAAATTGCTGAATATGATACTTTAGTGACGGAATGGAATGCTCCTGAAAATCCGGCTGCAGAACCATTGAAGGCTATCTTGAAGAAAGCGGAAGCCATTGACATGGGATTGGAGATGGCCGGTACTTTTGTGCAGATGTGTCATGATGCATTTATGAATGATCCATATGCAAATGTAGTCAAAGGTCAAGTGATGGACCTTTGGAGTGAAGTGGAAAAAATAGTAACGGTTTTTACGAAAAAATTAAATACTATTCCTGACGGGGCCTGGGAAAAACTGTTTGAAGATGAGAGTTTACGAGAGGTTTCTTTTGCCTTGAACGAGATTCGCCTGAAAGGAAAACGTCTTCTTTCCGAAGAGGAAGAAAGAATCATTACAGAATTAAACAAAGACGGATTAGCAGCGTGGAGCCGGATTTATGATACCGTTGTTTCCATTATGTCCATTCCTTTTACGGACCGGGAAGGGAATACGATTCAATATTCAGTCGGCCAGGCGATGAATCGGATGTATTCAGATCCGGATCCGGCTGTTCGCAAGCAGCTGTTCGAAAACTGGGAAGCGGCCTGGGAAAAAAATGCCCCGATTTTTGCTGATATCCTGAATCATTTAGACGGTTATCGCATAACGTTGCAGAGACTTCATCACCGGAAGGATTATTTGGAAGAGCCGCTAGAGCATAACCGGATGTCAAAAGAAACCCTTGATGCGATGTGGAAGGCCGTTGAAAAAAATAAACAACCCTTTATTGATTTTTTAAATCAAAAGGCGAAAATATTTGGAATGGAAAAGCTGGGTTGGCAGGATGTGGACGCTCCCGTCGCTTTGGGCGATGCAGAATCGCCCCGGTTTTCTTATGATGAGGCCTGTGACTTTATTATTGAAAATTTTGCAACCTTCGGCCCAAAACTTGCAGCATTTGCAAAACATGCACTGGAAAATCGTTGGGTGGAGGCGGAGGATCGCCCCAATAAACGGCCGGGGGGATATTGTACTGACCTTTCTGAAATCGGAGAAACGCGTATTTTTACAACATTTACCGGTTCAACGTCAGACGTAAATACCATTGCCCATGAATTAGGTCATGCTTTTCACAGTTATGTAATGAAAGATTTGCCGCTTTTAAACAGGAATTATGCAATGAATGTGGCCGAGACGGCCAGTACCTTTGCTGAAACAATCATCAGCAGTGCGACAGTTGCCAATGCAAAATCAAAATCAGAAAAAATTACGTTGTTAAATGCAAAATTGGAAAACGCGACTGCCATGTTTTTAAATATTCATGCCAGGTATTTATTTGAGAAGTCCTTTTATGAAGAACGTTCAAAGGGAATTGTTTCCCGGGAGCGTCTGAATGAATTAATGGTTGAAGCACAAAAGCAAGCGTACGGAGACTGTCTTGGAAGTTATCATCCTCATTTTTGGTGCAGCAAGCTCCATTTCTTTATTGATGATTTGCCGTTCTATAATTTTCCTTATACTTTCGGGTTTTTATTCAGTCTTGGGATTTATGCCGAATTCTTAAAACAACGTGATAATTTTGAGGACAAATATATTGCTCTTCTGCGTGATACCGGTTCAATGAATGTCGAAGCTTTGGCTTTGAAACATTTAGGGGTTGATTTAACAAAGCCGGATTTTTGGGAAGCGGGAATACAATTAATTGCAAAAGATGCGGGAGAATTTATCCGCCTGACAAATGAAATTACCGGTTAAGTTATTTCCAAATCAAGGTGCCTGTCATACTCCCTGTAAGGAGTGTACAGGGCACCTGTTTTTTTGGCATTATCCCGGAATTATTCTCCGTGAAAAGGATAGAAAGATTTTAATATAGCGATCTATTTTAAGAATGGTCTGATGTGACAATTATTTCAGAATTACAGAAAAAATAAATATTATTTTAAAATAAAGTTTTAGCAGGAATTTCTTTTATTTTTGCAGAAATAGGTAAGAGGTATTGGATATTTTTTTCAAGGACTTGTCCATTTTTTTTATCTGTACTTATACTGGTCCTTGATTAAGAAGGGAGGTTGCCGCTCCGCTGTTATTTAAAGAAAGTTGATACGTCAAAGTCGACAATGATGAAAGCGATTCCAAAGGTGTGGAGTTGTGAGAGAATTTCAGAAAAAGATATGATTGGTCGAAAAGGCGTTTTTTCATCTTGAACTTTATGAAGGAGTGGTAATAATGTGTGATAATTTAGTCGTCCATCCCGATTCTGCCCGTTCATCAAGGATGATTTTTGCGAAAAACAGTGATCGTCCTGTCTATGAGAGCCAGCCTCTCGTTTATCAACCCAGAAAAAGGTATGAACCGGGTGCAGTTTTAAAACTTGCCAATGTGGAAATCCCACAGGTTGAAGATACTTTTCTCCATATTGGTTCGGCACCTTATTGGTGCTGGGGATATGAAGAAGGAATGAATGAATTTGGAGTTGCGATTGGAAATGAGGCTATTTTTACAAAAGATTTAAAAGAAAGCGCCCAAGACCCGTTTAAACAAAAAGGTATTATAGGAATGGAACTAGTCCGTTTAGGCTTGGAAAGGGGCAGAACAGCCAGGGAAGCTTTGAGTGTAATAACAGGGCTTATTGAGGAGTACGGTCAATGGGGTCCTGCTTCAGTCAGTGAAGGAAAGGCTTACAATAATTCTTTCATTATTGTTGATCCATATGAAGCTTGGGTGCTTGAAACAGTTGATCGTGAATGGGCAGCGAAGAAAGTGACTTCCGGTTTTTACGCTATCTCAAATGAAATGAGTATTCGCAAAGACTGGGACAGAAACAGTATTGGTTTTAAGGCCATGGCGATTCGCGCCGGATGGGCAAAGCGGGAGGATGATTTTGATGCAGCCCATGCATATACTGATTTTACGAATTCTCTTCAGGTTTCTCACATACGTGTTCAACGTGCGAAACAATTGCTTAAGGAACGTGCCGGAGACATAGATATAGACTGGGTGAAGCGTATTTTACGGGATCATTTGGAAGATTCATTTTTGGAAGGGCCGTTCTTTAACGCAGCTTTGCCTGATTTTCAAACCATTTGTATGCATTCATCCCCTGCGAACTTTACATGGGGAAACACGGCATCATCGATGATTTGTGAAATGCCGAAAGATGAATACTATATTCCATTGATGTGGTGGGCTCCTGTAACTCCGTGTACCAGTATATACTTGCCGGTATTTATATGTGAACAGGATTTTCCGGAGATGATGTCAAAGGCGGGAACGGTAACGGAGAAAACCATGGATCCGGGTAAATCACCTCTTGACTCCTATGCGGATGATTCGTACTGGTGGCTGTTCCAGGATTTGCTTGATGAAATCAAGGGGGATGAAACAGGCAGCCAATTTAACAGGAATTCAAAAATTGTAAGAAAAGTATTTGACCGTCTTGAGAAAAAATGGATGGATAAAATCTATGAGATTGAAGAAGAGGCAGCCAATCTGAACCGTGCCGGCAGAAGGGAAGAAGCTGTCGAGCTTGTAACTTCATTTAGTGAAAAATGTTTGAGAGAGACACTTGCGGCATTTTCTGAAATAAGGAAAGAAATGAGGGGCGCAGTTCTTGTTTAATGTGCATCTTTTGTCAATCATTCCGCGCACTATCCGGTTCAAGATTGCGGAAGATTCAGCGCGAAAAAATGGGGGAAGCATAAGAGAACAAGATTCGATTCTTTTCAGCCGGAGAAAGGCAAAGGGCAGCCGAATCTATGAGGCTGCCCTGAATCCTTTTTTTTCTTTCCATGCAAAGTAATTCCACCTGCAAATTTTTTGATTTCAACCTCAAGACTGGTAAACATTTAAAAACACGAATTTGTTTGCTATGGTCAAAAAATAAGACATTGAACATGACAGGGTGAAATCAAAGATAAACATTAAAAAGCAAATTGGTGGAATAATTTCTCAAATGCATTGGATGGATTCTATTTTTCGGATCTCTTTAACAAGGAGTGAAGACAGTGAAAATAGTAATTGCCCCGGATTCTTTTAAGGAAAGTTTGACAGCTCTTGAAGCGGCCAATGCTGCAGAAGAAGGGTTTAAAAAGGTTTTTCCCTGTGCCGAAATTGTCAAACTGCCGATGGCGGATGGAGGAGAAGGACTGGTCCATTCATTGGTGAGTTCGCTTTTCGGAAAAATAATCCCCCAAGAGGTGACCGGTCCGCTCGGCAAAAAAGTGGAAGCCTTTTTTGGGCTTATACATAATGGAAAAACTGCAGTAATTGAAATGGCAGCTGCCGCCGGACTCCATCTTGTCCCACGGAGTGAACGAAATCCCCTTCTCACAACAACCTATGGAGTGGGGGAGTTGATTCTTGCCGCGCTGGATCAAGGGGTGGAGCGTATTATTGTCGGACTCGGAGGGAGCGCTACAAATGACGGAGGGGCAGGACTTGCCCAGGCACTGGGAGTCCGGATTCTGGATGAAAACGGAAACGAAATTGAATTTGGCGGAGGAGGATTATCCGCTGTATCCTCTATTGATCTTGCGGGCCTTGATCCGCGGTTGTCACAGATAACGATCGAAGCAGCCTGTGATGTGACGAATCCTTTGCTAGGTCCCGAGGGGGCATCTGCAGTTTTTGGACCCCAGAAAGGTGCGACTCCTGAAATGGTCGGACTGCTTGATCGCAATTTGGGCCGGTTTGCAGATGTCATCGAACAATATTTAGGAAAGGATGTCAGAAATGTACCCGGAGCGGGTGCTGCCGGCGGCCTTGGTGCCGGTCTGCTTGCTTTTCTTTCTTGCCGGCTCCGGAAGGGAGTGGAAATCGTTATTGAAGCGACAGGGCTTGAAAAGCAGGTTCAGGATGCAGACTTGTTGATTACGGGTGAAGGAAAAATTGACAGCCAGACGGTTTACGGAAAAACGCCTGCAGGAGTTGCAGCAGTCGGGAAAAAGTATGATGTACCTGTTGTAGCACTTGCCGGGACACTTGGAGCAGGCTTTGAAACTGTCTATGACCATGGTATTGATGCTGTTTTCAGTATTGTCCCCGGAGTGGTCACATTGGAGGAAGCCCTGCAAAATGCTTATTCGAATATGGTCCATGCATCGGAAAATATCGCCAGGTTGATGAAGCGTCTTTATAATATTTAATCGTTCTTCTGAAAAGCATACTGTTTATTTTACACCGGTCTGAATAAGGACGCTGCAAAAAATTGTCAGCACTCTCTTATTCAGCAGTCTGCACAGTAGATTAACGAATGCACTTATCTGAAGCCTTGGTCTGCCCCGGAACGGCTGTTTTTCAGAAGAAGCAGTTTTAATATAAACTGTAATAAATTTTTCACCGGATATCTTTAGGTTTATCCGTTTTCCCGGCATTTTATATGATATTATTTTAATATAATACTTTTATTGTTTTATGGAGTCCTATGATTGGGGTGAAATCATTGAATCTGTTGGAAATTATTAAAAGTGCGGGAGTGATTGGGGCAGGCGGCGCGGGATTTCCCACTCATGTAAAGCTTAATGCAGAGGCGGAATTTATTCTTTTGAACGGTGCGGAGTGCGAACCTCTGTTAAGGGTTGATCAGCAGTTAATGGAGTTTTATCCTGATGAAATTATTAAAGGTTTCGTGGCTGCGGGGCAAATCGTCGGTGCTAAAAAAGCGTTCTTGGGCATTAAAGAAAAACATAAGAGAGTAATTGCTATTTTAAAAAAACGAATTAAAGCGCTTCAGGTCGGGCATTTTGTGGAAGTCAGGAAACTTAAAGACAGTTATCCTGCGGGCGATGAACAGGTTTTGGTCCATGAATTAACGGGGAGAGTGGTCCCGGAGGCAGGAATTCCAATCCATGTCGGTTGTGTTGTCATTAATTCAGAAACGGCGTTCAATATTTATAAAGCGATGAGGAATGAAGCGGTGACGGAAACATATATCACAGTGGCCGGTGATGTGCCCCGCCGTTTGACCATAAAGGTTCCTGTAGGGACGCCTATTATTGATGTTTTAAAACTGACCGGTCTGGATGATTTTTCGGATTATGCTGTCATAGACGGAGGTCCGATGATGGGGCCTGTACTGAAAAATCTGGAGGGTTATGTGACAAAAACAACGAAAGGATTGCTCGTTTTCAAAAAAGACCATCCTATTATCAGAAGAAAAACCCGCACGATTGAACAGGCTTTAAGAGTCAACAAAACCTGTGAACAGTGCCGGATGTGCACGGATATGTGCCCCCGCTATTTACTGGGTCATAACATTCAACCCCACAAAATGGTTCGGGTTGTAAATTACGGATTACAGGATGTTCACGAGCAAACAACTACCTACCTTTGCTCACAATGTAACTTGTGTGAATTATTTGCTTGTCCGATAAATATTTATCCAAGAACGGCCAATCAGTTTTTAAAACAAAGGTTAATGGATAAAAATATTCGTTACCAGCCGGTTAAGACAGTTTTTCAACCCCACGGTTTTCGCGAAAACCGCCTTGTTCCGAGCAAGCGGCTTGTTGCAAGACTTGGTTTGACTCCTTATGATCTTCCGGCTCCATTTTCAGATGAGACTGTTGAACCGGAAATGGTCTACATAGCCAGACGTCCCCATATCGGCGCTCCTGCTGTTCCGGTTGTTGCTGTTGGTGATCGGGTGGAAGCCGGACAGTTAATCGGTGATATTCCCGAAAACAGTCTTGGAGCAACAATTCATTCCAGTATTACCGGAACAGTTGCAGCAGTTGAAGAGGATTATATTGCAGTAAGGAGGGAGAAATGATGTCGAAAGCAGTGGGCATCGTTGAATTTGTAAGTGTGGCCCGGGGAATTTATGCGGCAGACCAAATGGTGAAGGTTGCAGATGTGGAAATAGTCACAGCTACCTCAACCTGTCCGGGCAAATATATGGCGATTGTACATGGGGATGTGGCGGCAGTAAAAAATTCTGTCAGTGTCGGAGAGCGGTTGGCGGATGAGTATTTTGTCGATTCCATGATTATCCCTAATGTCAGTCCGGCTCTGTTTCCTGCCATTACCGGCGCTGTGATGCCGGAAAAAATAGAAGCAATCGGAATTATGGAGTCATTTTCGCAGGCATCGATGATTTTGGCTGCCGATGCAATTTTAAAAGCGGCAAAAGTTGAAGCGATTGAACTCCGTCTTGGCAATGGGTTGGGAGGCAAAGCATTTTTTACATTTACGGGAGCAGTCGGAGCGGTTGAAGCTAGCATCAAAGCCGGGACTGCGGTGGCGGAGGAAAGGGGTATTCTTGTAAATGCGGAGATCATTCCGTCACCGTCAAAACACTTGATTCCGACATTATTATAGATGATGTGATTGGATTCAAAAGGTTGTTCCGGGTATCAGGAACAGCCTTTTTTATATTTGCATTTTCCGTCTAAACATTCTTTGGGAAATTTTCATGAATTCTCATTCAGCGAAATTCCGGCTCCGTTTTGAATAACAATAGAATGATTGTATTTAAGGCCGAATATTAAGAAAATTTTCGACGGTAATCATTTTTCTTTGCGGAAAATTGTGATATTGTAAAAATAATTACGGGAAAGGGGTGGGTGACTGATGTCGGGCAATAACCTGCGCCGGTTCGGCGTATCCATGGAAGAAAGCTTACTTGAAAATTTTGATATACTAATAGAAAAAAAAGGTTATACCAATCGTTCGGAAGCTGTCCGGGATTTGGTCAGGGAATCTTTGCTTCGAAATAAATGGGAAGAAAATGATAATGTTGTGGCCGGTTGCATCCTTTTATTTTATGATCACCATCAGCGTAATCTGGTAGGTGAAATGACCGATATACAGCATGATTTTCATGATGTTATTTTAGCGACCACACATTTTCATTTGGATCATCAAAATTGTTTGGAAATGATTGTTGTTAAAGGGAAAACGCAAAGTCTGCGCACATTGCGTGATAAACTTGCTTCATTGAAGGGGGTTAAATATTGCAAACTGTCCGTTTCCCCTGTGTCTGAATCATGAAAATTTATATGCCGGCTGTTTCAGCCGGGAGAGACACTGGAAGAAAAAATAAAACGCCCTTTAAAAGGGCGTTTTATTTAACAAAGATTAAATTTCTTCCTGTAAAACATGGAACCCCAATTTTTGAGCGATAAGGTCCATTTGCAGTGAATAACGCTTCGTTCTCTTGTCTTCAAGTAGAAAGTAGTCTCTGCACAGTTTTTCATATTCTTTGTTATTGATATCCCGGATTCCCTCTGTTTTCAGATAAAGCCTGTAGCAAAGAGTATTCAGAGCTTCCTGAGCCCTGACAGAGTATACCGTATATCCGTGCATAATACGAACTAATTCATTCGTTTCTTCGCGATCGAATACCATTTGAGACAAATCTTCCTGAATCTCTTTCAGCGCATCCAGAATTTTTCTGCCCCTGTCTTGCAATTCATAATAATCTATTGGTTTTTGCAGACCCGGAATTGGTATCCATTTGCGAAAAGAAAAAGAGAAAATTTCCTTGTCAATTTTTAAACTTTCGACAAAAAGAATATTCAGTTTTTTGAAGTAATTCCTTAAAACATGGTGTTCGACCCGATATTCCTCTTTAATCATAATTTCCCCTGCTTTTTGTTCGACATGTTTATAACTATATTATACTATTTTTAATTGAAAGACATTTCAAACAAACCGAAAAAAATTACAGTTTTTCTACAATTTTGTGAAGTTTTTGTGTGAAAAGTCGTTTTGAAATATTAATCAAATATAGACTGAGTTTTTTTTGTCTGATTTTTGGTGAACTATTTTTGCCGAAATAAAAGAATTGCATAAAAAATCCCCGGGTTGCACTTCGGGGGGAGACTTAGAAAATGTTATCCGTTCTTTAATGCTGATTTTGATTTCGTTTTTACATTTTCTTTAATTTCATTTAGTTGAACCGTAATGCTCGACGCATTCCCCTTCTAAGACTTTGAAAAAGTTTAGGAGGGGTTTTAGTCGAGCGGTCTTGTCCATGGTTTTCGATATATTGTTTGATTATTTCTATTGGAGCCTCTCCTGTAGAAAATACCATATAGCTGTTACTCCAAAAATACGGTTTCCAATAATATTTAGATAACTCTTCAGTAAATTCTTTTCTTATATACCTAGAGGAAACTGTTTTAAAGCGATTGACTAATTTTGATAATTGCACCTGAGGAGGTGCTTTAAATAAAATGTGTATATGATCTTCCTCTCCGTTCATTTCAACCAGTTCACATTTAAAGGAAGATAATATATTTTTAGTGAATTGGATTAATCGTGTATGCATCT
>JANWJP010000099.1 GCA_025451895.1 Robertmurraya sp. | reverse complement strand
GCGAATCAATGGGCAAAGATAAATTTATTATCGTTATTGACCCCGGACATGGCGGAAAGGATTCCGGTTCAAAAGGAACGAGCGGTCAAGACGAAAAGGATTTTACATTAAAGCTCTCTAAAAAAATTGCTGAACGGTTTGAAGACAAACCTGATTTTGAAGCGGTTTTGACAAGGGAAAATGATATTTTCTTATCAGCTAAAGAACAGGACAGACAAGCAATCGCCAATATGATTGATGCAGATATTTTTATTTCCGTTCATGGAAATACTTTTGCTGATTCGTCGGTATCCGGAACGGAAACCTATTATTTTTACGATGATTCTCAGGAACTGGCGAATATTCTCCATGAGCGTCTCGTCAGGGCGACCGGACTTACTGATCGGGGAGTCAGGAAGGAAGAATTTTTTGTTTTGGTTGGTACAAATATGCCGGCTGTTCTGCTTGAAATCGGGTATTTAACCAATCCTGAAGAAGAAAAATTAATGCTGAATCCGGATTTTCAAGATGCAGTCGCCGATGCGATTTTTGAAGGGGTAGTTGAATACAGGAACAGCCGTTGATGTATATCCCTGTCTGTTTTACGCGGAGCAAAAATAACTGATACCAGAAAGTCAATAATTATTTATAATATTCATTAAAATTTCTAAAATTCTAACCTTTTTCTTTAAAACTTGTGTGATATACTAAACCAAATGCAAGAAAGAGGTTATGCTTTATGATTGAAAATATTGGAGGCATTATTTTTCAATTTCTTACTTTTACCGTCCTCTTACTATTAATTTTTGCTATCTATTTCGGGCTCCGCTATCTTGCAAATCGAGTATCAGCAGAAGAATCGCGTGAGGAAGTAATCGAAGAAAAACTTGATAAAATTATTAATATGCTGGAAAAAAATGAATTGGATAAACTGTAAAAACCATTTCTTTAGATAGGAAAGGCTGCCTGGTAAGACAGCCTTTCTGGTGATGTCTTTTTTTAAAAAGCATTCAAAGAATTTTTTTGCATAACGATTTGAAATTTGAATTGTTTTCAATCAATTGATACTTTCCCTGACTTTTTATTCAAAAACAAATATAACAACTTCGCCTTGCTTAATTACTCCGGGAAAATTGCTCTACAAGTTCATTGAACTTAGCAAGTGTTCTTTTAATCGGCTCATCCGTTGTCAGATCAACACCCGTTTTTTTCAAAAGTTCCAGAGGATAATCGGAACTTCCGCTTTTTAGAAATTCAAGATAGGATTTAAGCATTTCCCCGTCACCATCAAGAAGAGCCGTTGCAATTTGAATGGCTGAAGCATAGCCGGTAGCGTATTTATAAACATAAAAAGGCCGGTAAAAGTGAGGAATTCTTGCCCAACCGTATTTTGTTTCCTCATCATGTATCAGTTCTCCGCCGTAATATTCCCTGAAAAGCGATTCAAAAATATTGCTGAACACATCAGCATTCAAGGGCAATCCTTGTTCCGCTCTTTCATGAGTGATTTTTTCAAACTCCGCGAACATAATTTGTGTAAAATAAGTCCCGCGGAATTGGTCAATAAAATGATTCAGTAAATGATACCTGAAATCCGGATTCTTTTCTTCTTTCAGCAAATAGTGAATAAGTAAAACTTCATTTACCGTGGACGCGACTTCGGCAACAAAAATACTGTATCTCGCTGTAATTTGCGGCTGGTACTTGCTGCTGAGCAGACTGTGCATGCCGTGGCCGCACTCATGTGTCAAGGTAAACAAACTGTCGAGATCATCCTGATAATTTAAAAGAATATAAGGATGAACGCCATATACGCCTAAATTATAAGCTCCCGACCTTTTTCCCGGTGTTTCGCGGACATCAATATAGCGGGAATTCTTAAACTGTTTCAACGTATTGACATAATCAGTTCCAAGCGGGGCCAGTGCATCCAGCATGATGGCAAATGCGTCATCATAGGTAATGGTCCGTTTAACTCCGCTGATAAGGGGAACATTTAAATCATATTGACGGAGTTCTTCCACACCCAGTTTTTGTCTGCGGAGCCCCATATAACGGTGTAAAGGAGCAATGTTTTCTTTTGTTGCGGCAATTAAATTTTCATATACTTCCTTTGGGACATTGTCTCCGAAAAGTCCTTTTTCCAGGGCAGAAGGATATCCGCGCAATTTTGCCATAGTAACATTATTTTTAATGGCTGCCGACAAAGTTGAAGCAATGGTATTTTTCAATTGCAGATAAGGTTTGTAATATGCCTTGTAAGCTTCTCTTCGTTTTTGTCTGTTTTCATCTTCGATTAATTTTGCGTACATCCCTCTTGTCAGTTCAACTTTTTCTCCGTTTTCTCCTGTAACTTCTCCAAACTTAATATCGGCATTATTAATCATGGCAAAGGTGGAAGACGGAGCGGAAAAGGTTTCTCCCAGTTTGGATAACAGTTCTTCCTGTTCTTTGCTGAGGATATGCGCTTTATAACGAAACGAATCAAATAAATCCTCTTCGAAATATTCGAGCCCTTTTTCCTCTGCAATAAATTGTCTTAACGTGTCCTCTTCAAGGCTGAGTAAATAAGGCAAGAAAAACGCATTAGCCCCACTGAATTTCACACTGAGACTTTTCGCTTTTTCCAGCAGTGACTGGGAATGGGAATCTCTTGTATCTTCATCGAGCTTCAACATGGCATAGGCATATACGTGATTAAAAATATAGGATGTTTCTTCCTTTTTCTTCAGGTATTGGTACAGACTTTTTCCGTTGGAAATTTTCCCGTCAAATTCTTTCAGTTCCTGAACCATTTCTTCAATTTTACGGTAATCTTTTTCCCATAAAGAAAGATCCTTATAAAGATCACTGAGATCCCATTTCTCCTTTTCCGGAACCTCTTGTCTTGATTGATACACGCTCATCGGATTAACGCTCCTTTATCATGTACTTTAACCACCTGCTGAGCGGGAATACGGGAAAATCCTTTCCCCTTGCGTTATTATATGATGTCCTCCGTCAGACTATATAGTTCTTCTTATAAAGAGGTCTGTTCCGTAATTATTTCTTAACAAAGTTACCCCGGTAAGGAAGAAACCTCCAAAGAAAAATGCTGCCGCAATAATCATTAACGTAACAGAAAACTCAGTTTCAAAACTGCCCGCAATGAAAACAATGAGCGCCAGGATCAATAACCAGCCTCCCCATTTTGACAATACTTTTCCGAGGATGATGGTAAGGCTTAGAAAGAACATGGCTGCAACAAGTAAACTAATTCCTGTCAAAGACATGATTTTAATAACTGAAAGCTCCTGCAATGAATCAACGCTTACTCCGGCTGCGGAGGCAATTTCCAAAAAAACGAGGGCTGAGACAATAACCGATCCCGGCACCCCCAAAATCATTCCTGTGCCGGCAAGAAAGCCTCTTTCCTCTTTATGTTTCTCATAGACAGCTACAAATACGAATATCAAAAGGAGATGTGCAGAAAAAAGAAGAATTTTTCCGACAACAGTTCCAATCATCGGCTCATTTATATAATCCAACAAATTTGCTGTCAAAACAAACAGGGCAATTAATATAGACGCAATTCCGCCTGTGAATCTGATGATTCCTGAATCATTCATGGTTTATTCCTCCCAACCCTATGGTAATTCATAACAAAATCAATCATTGGTATCGTATTTGAATATTCAACATATATCTTCTTTTTCCTTGTTATTTCTTGAAATTTCACTAATATTAGTACAAAGGAACCTTTTACTGGAGGTTTTTTGTAAAAAAACAATAACATTTTACACAGTTTGAAATGACAGGTTGTACTAAAAAGAAGTGACCGATTGATTCCAACGGAAAATATAAAGATAAATACAAAAACTTTTACTAAAACCCGCTTTAAGCCGAAAAGCCGTTCTGTTTTCCGATATTTATCCGAAAACATTTAAACATCCCGCAAAAAACACTTTTTTAAGCCCGCCTTTATATTTTCGGAGCATTTTTGCAAATTTTTATGTATAAAAAACAGCAAGCACGGTTTTCAACATAAATGATCATGTTTTTTCCTGTCAAACAAGCAAAAAAATCCCCGCTTTTTCATATCGCAATGGCTGTATTTTTATGAAAGCGGGTTTTGCTTTGTATTCACGAAAGAATAAGGAAAAATTAATTTGCCGGCTCAAATGAATGAACCGGCAAATATTTGCTGATCATTTAATTATGAAGACTGTTTGAAAATGAGTGTTGCATTATGACCGCCGAAGCCGAAAGAATTTGACAGGACCGTCCGGACATTTTGTTTTCTTGCAGTATGCGGAACGTAGTCCAGATCAAGGTCCTCATCCGGTGTATTTAAGTTTATCGTTGGCGGAATCATTCCTTCTTTCAGGACGAGTACGGAAAAAATAGCTTCAATAGCGCCGGCAGCCCCTAATAAATGACCTGTCATCGACTTTGTTGAACTTACGGGAATTTGATAAGCATAATCACCAAACACTTCTTTTATGGCCGCGGTTTCATATAAATCATTATAATAAGTACTTGTTCCATGTGCATTAATATAGCCGACTTCATTCGGAGCCAGTCCGGCATCTTCCAGCGCAAGTTTCATAGCACGGCTGCCGCCTTCACCGTTTGGCGCCGGAGTTGTAATATGGTAAGCATCACCTGTTGCTCCGTAGCCAACCAGTTCTCCGTAAATTTTTGCCCCGCGGGCCAATGCATGTTCCAATTCCTCGAGAATCATAATTCCGGCACCTTCGCCAATAACAAATCCGTCTCTGTTTTTATCAAACGGGCGGCTTGCCGTACGATGATCCGGATTTGTTGACAATGCTGTCATATTGGAGAAGCCGGCAATAGTCATTTCTGTAATACAAGCTTCGGTTCCGCCGGCAACCATAATATCTGCATCGCCCCTCTGCACCACCCGAAAAGCGTCTCCAATGGAATTTGCTCCAGAAGCACAGGCGGTTACAGAACAATTATTAATTCCTTTTGCTCCGATCTCAATTGACACTCTTCCCGATGCCATATCCGGTATTAACAGCGGCACTGTAAATGGATTAACGCGCCGCGGCCCTTTTTCCAAAAATCTTTTATGCTGAATTTCAAATTCGGCAATTCCGCCAATTCCGGAACCAATCCAGACACCTGTCCGTTCAGGGTCAGCGTTTTCACCCAATTTTATTCCTGCGTCTTCAAGGGCCATTTTACTGGCTGCTATGGCGAAATGTGTATAGCGGCCCATTCTTCTGACTTCTTTCGGATCAATAAATTGCTCCGGCTGGAAATCCTTCACTTCACCGGCTACTTTAACTGTAAATTTCCCGGTATCAAATTTAGTGATAGGCTGAATTCCGGAGACACCATTAACCAAATTATTCCATGTAGAAACAATATCATTTCCCAGCGGAGTCACCGCTCCAATTCCAGTAATGACTACTCGCTTTTTCATTCTATTTCCCCCTGAAAGCTTTTCTCTATCACTATACTATATTAACATTTATCACAGTGCATAGGGCAGGGAAAATTTAATGAAAAAGCATTTCAATGGAATTTATTTAAGTTTTTTCCGGGAGAAAGAGAAACGTCTATTAATTTTTCATCTGATT
>JANWJP010000098.1 GCA_025451895.1 Robertmurraya sp. | reverse complement strand
CTTATGTAACCCCGGTTAGCTTCCCTATTTTGTCAAAACGCTGCAAATCTTTTTTAGGTATTTCACAGGAACAAGTGGATAAAGGCATGTCTTTTTATGATTTGGTTAAGAAGTTTGAAGAATTTAATAATCGCGCCAAAAAAACCACCATTGTTACCTGGGGAAATATGGATATGAAGGTTCTTCGCAATAATTGCCAAAAAAGAGGAGTTCCGTTTCCTTTGAAAGGCCAGGAATTGGACTTATCGATGGAATATAAACGCTTTTTCGGAGATGAAAATCAAACCGGTTTGTGGAAAGCTGTAGAAGAATATGGAAAAACCGGCACCGGAAAACATCATAAAGCGTTAGACGATGCTTTGACCACCTACCATATCTATAAGCTTGTAGAACAGGATAAAAGGTATATGAAAAAGCATGAACCCACCACGATCGGTGATATCATTGATTTTTCAAAATTACTGAATAAATTTGCCTGATAAGCCAAATCCCGTTGTGCGGTTTGGCTTATTATATCTGCCGGCATTTATTATGCTGAATGATTGCAAAAACTCCCGCCATTGGACTCCAAAATGCAAAGCGGAACTCCCCGGTGATTCTTCACCAGCCTCAAAAAATACAATTTCCTGTCTTTATTACGTACCATAGGGTCTCATTTTCTTAACACCCTTTGAGTGTACGTCAAGCCCAAAGTTTTGGATCTAAAAAGGAATAATTGGTATAATTTTACATAATGGTACTCATGAAAGGGGATGCCATGTATGTTCGATCAATTGGTATTATCCTTGTTCTTATATTTTCCGGAAGATAAAACAGAGTATATCCCCGCGGGTATTACCACATTTATTTTTCTGATCGCAGCCCTGATTACGACGCGTCTCATTGTCCTTAAGTCACGCAAAGAGGAGAAAGAAGCGAAAAAGCTTGAAGAAAAGATTTTTCTAAACGATCAAAAAGAAATGTAATACCCGAGCTGAAAACCGCTAAAACCGTCCTCAACGCCAGAAAGCTGAGGACGGTTTCTTTTTTCAATCATAAAGCGGGGCTAAAAGCTGTTTTTGAAAAATGAACGACAGATTGTAATTGACACAGGAACTATACTTTACATTTTTAAATCTTATTTTGGCCGTCAGACAGGTCATTCCTTTCTGACATTCTAAGTAATATAAAATAAATGCTTAACTGAAGGCTTTTTTCAAGCGGTTCAGACCTTCAAAGAGAACATTTCGGCTGCAGCCAATATTCATTCTCAAAAACCCTTCTCCTCCCGGTCCGTATTTCGGGCCCGGCTCCAGTCCCAATTTGCCCTTTTTTATAAGTGCATTCCAAATTTCCTTGTCGGACAGTCCTAATTTGCGGCAATCAAGCCAGATTAAATAGGTGGCGTCGGGCATCATCACGGAAATGCCGGGAATTTCTTTTTCAATAAATTCTTTGCAGATTAACACATTTTCATAAAGATACTGAAGAAGTTCTTCCAGCCATTCTTCCCCATAGCGGTAGGCGGTTTCAAGTCCGATCGCTCCGAAAGGGTTGATGCTTGTAATCCCCAGACGGATTTGCACAGCCTGGAATGCCCGGCGCAGCCTTTCATCGGGAATAATGACCGCAGAAGCTTGCAGCCCGGCAAGATTAAAGGTTTTGCTTGGCGCCATAAATGTGATCGTCTGCCCGGCAAACCTGTTGTCCATGGATGCGAGCGGTATGTGTTTATTCGGCTTAAAGATCAGATCCGAATGGATTTCATCTGAGACAATTACAACATTAAATTTCAGGCAAAGCTCGGCCATTTTCCTCAGTTCTTTTTCTGTCCAGACCCGTCCCCCGGGATTATGGGGATTGCAGAGTAAAAACAGCTTGACGCCTTGCTTGAGTTTATCCTCAAAATCGCGCATGTTGATATGGAATTTGTTATCCTTTATTTCCAGCGGCATATTGACAACAACCCTGTTATTGTTCTTAATCATATTAAAAAACGGTGTATAAACAGGTGATTGAACCAGGACTTTATCGCCCGGTTTTGTCAATGCCTGAATGGCCATCCCGATTGCAGGTACCACACCGGGACTGTATAAGATCCAGGAAAGATCAATATTCCAGCCATGTCGTTTTGATAGCCAGTCCCGCATTGCTTCGCCTGCGGAGGAAGGTACATAGGAATAGCCGAAAATTCCGTGGTTCATTCTTTTTCTTAAAGCTTCAATGACTTCGGGAGGTGCTTCAAAATCCATATCGGCAACCCACATGGGAAGCACATCTTCCGAGCCGAATAAATTTTTTGTCATTCCCCATTTCATGGAGTCGGTGTTTTGCCGGTCAATATAATGGTGGAAATTATATTTAGTCACGATAGCACCCTCTTCATGTAAAAATGATTGATATGATACCATAATAAGGTATCATAGTGAAAATTTAAAATAAAAACATTATTTTGCAGCCGGTAGATGATGGTCTGAACAGAAGAGAAAAGGAATGTAAAAGTTTAGACAATCATTTTAGAGAGACTTTTCCTTTGCTGCACTAATGTGCTAAACTTGGGTTGTATGATATTCGGGAGAGTGCGGACAACGATGTGTTGAAAGGGAGCTAATTAGTAAATTTTTTTGAAATAATAAAAACCCTGTGCTCATTTTAACAATAGTCTGCTATAATTTAATTATTTTATAAGAGCAGTAATAAAAGGTGGGGGCGTAAATGACTTTATCGGAAAAAGAACTTGAAATTGTTGAAATTCTCGAAAAAGATGCACGAATTCCGACTGCTGATCTTGCGAAAATGGTTAATTTAAGTGTTGAGGAAACGGAAGCATTGATGAAGAGCCTTGAGGAGCGCAATATTATTGTTCAGTATACTGCTCTTGTAGATTGGGCAAAAATCGACGGCCATCAAGGTGTTACGGCGATGATTGAGGTCAAAGTGACTCCCAAGCGCGGAGTCGGATTTGACGAGGTTGCCGAAAGAATATACCGGTTTAAAGAAGTAAAATCTCTGTATTTAATGTCCGGGACATATGACCTGGCTGTCACCATCGAAGGAAAAACGATGAATGAAATTGCAAAATTTGTTGCAGAGAAATTGTCAACTCTCGATTCTGTTGTTTCAACAACCACTCATTTTATTATGAAAAAGTATAAGCATGACGGCACCATTTTTGATCAAACAGATGGTGATAAACGAATCGTGGTGTCACCGTAATGAACAGGACAAAAACATATTTATCGAAAACAGTGGAAGAATTAAAACCATCCGGCATTCGAAAGTTTTTTGATCTCGCTGCCGGAATGGAGGGGGTCGTCTCACTGGGTGTCGGGGAGCCGGATTTTGTTACTTCCTGGTCTGTCCGGGAAGCGGCTATTCTTTCCCTTGAACAAGGACGTACTTCGTATACGGCAAATGCCGGACTCATTGAGTTAAGAGAAGAAATTTCCGCCTATATGAACAGGACCTTCCATGTTCAATATTCAGCGGAGAATGAAATTATTGTTACTGTTGGTGCCAGTCAGGCTCTTGATATTGCTTTAAGGGCAATTATCGATCCGGGTGACGAGGTTATTGTTGTTGAACCGAGTTTTGTCTCCTATGCTCCGCTTGTTACTTTGGCAGGAGGAACACCTGTTATTGTAAACTCAGACAAATCACATGATTTTAAAGTACAGGCAGCAGATTTGGAAAAGGCGGTTACGAATAAAACGAAGGCGCTTCTAATATGCTCGCCAAATAATCCGACGGGGACGGTGCTTGAAAGCGAAGATTTGACTGCTATTGCAGAGTTTGCGAAAAAGCATGATTTGCTTGTTCTGTCTGACGAAATTTATGCGGAACTGGTTTATGATAAGCCTTATATCAGTATGGCTTCTCTTCCCGGAATGAGAGAGCGGACCATTTTAATTAACGGTTTTTCAAAGGGATTTGCAATGACAGGCTGGCGGCTCGGATTTGTATGTGCACCTGTTGAGATTTCTAAAGCGATGTTGAAAATACATCAGTATGCAATGATGTGTGCGCCAACCATGGCTCAATACGCTGCTGTAGAGGCGTTAAGAAATGGAAACGATGATGTGATTGAAATGCGCAACAGCTACCGGCGGAGACGCAATTATTTTGTGCAGTCATTGAATGAAATGGGTCTTGATTGCCATATTCCCGGCGGAGCTTTTTATGCTTTTCCTTCAGTAAAAAGCACCGGTTTATCTTCTGAGGAATTTGCTGAACGTCTTCTGGTGGAAGAAAAGGTTGCCGTTGTTCCAGGCAATGCTTTCGGAGAAAGCGGTGAAGGGCACATCCGTTGTTCATATGCTTCTTCCATGGCCCAACTGCAGGAAGCAGTGAAAAGGATGAGAAGATTCCTCGAAAGATTATAATTTTAAGGACAAAATTGATTGAAAAAACGCGGTTCGATTCAGGCGGCTGCCGATAGCCGAAATTTGTTTTTAAGGTCCATGATCTCCGGGCTGCAGCCGTGGATGAAAGAAGAATCTCCTTTTTCAATTGGTTTAACCTGCTTTTCGGGAATTTGCTTTTGTGAACGGAAATTAATTTTTAAACTTTTTATAATTGACGGGATGCTGCGGGTAGCGTCCCGTTTTTTATGTTTGTACTCTTCTAATTGGCTCCTTAGCTGAATGTTAAGGATTCCGGAGCAATTTGAAGGGGAACGCTGTCCCCGGTTCCGGCCCCTGATCTCCGTTTTCCGGTTTTCATCCGGAAAGAAAAAGGCTGTCTCTTCCAGTTTTTTTAACCGGAGACAGCCGTCAACAAAAAAGGGGGAATACTAGAAAGCCTTGTTAAAAGAATAACCAAACAATTAACATTTAATACCAATTGCATTTATTTTTTAAAATCTTTGCACTAAAGACCGTTTAATAAAAAAAAGCGGGAGATCCCGCTTTCGTTTGTTAGTTTAATGCAGTTGTGTTATTTTAACAGTTCATCAAACTTCCATAAAATAGACTGATGTATCAGTCAATTTGGAGATCGGAATATCTAGAGCGACAGCAATTCTGAATAATGTTGCATGATTGGGAATTAGTTCACCTGATTCAAATTTTATTAACATTTCCGGACTTGTTTCAATTTGTTCTGCAAGTTCTTCATGGCTCATATTGGCACGTTTACGATAATATTTAACGTTTTCTCCGATCGTTGCCATGTGCTCTCCCCCTTTTCCTTCCTTCTACTATTATTTTATCACGCTGAAAACGTAAATTTTCGAAAGATTATGTGAAAAATAAATTGTCAAATCGTAAAAAAACTCAATTTTGTATATGGCAGGAAATTGTGCTATAATGCATTATTGTGTATTAAGATAACCCCGTCTAATGAATTTATTTATGCCAGCAAGAAGGAAATTTGTTGATAACCGGCATATCCGGAGGTTATCTTGCTTTTGCACGGTTCAACTTGCTGATTTGCGGGAAAATCGAGCAAGATAAATATGTAAATAAGAATTAGGAGTGTTTTCATGTCGGAACGAATAGCAGAAGGAAGTATTCAAACAGGAAAAGTAACGGGAATTCAACCGTACGGAGCTTTTGTTGCCCTTGATGACAATACGCAGGGCTTGGTGCATATATCAGAAATTGCCCACGGTTTTGTAAAGGATATTCATGAATATCTTAAAATTGGTGATGAAGTCACTGTGAAAATTTTGTCAGTGGACGAGCAGACGGGAAAAATCGGATTGTCAATTCGCGCCGTCCAGGAACCGCCGAAACAGAATAAAGAATTTAAAGGGAAGAAACCGCGCAGAAGGCAGGCAGTTGTCAGCCAGAATCAAGGAGGACAACAAGGCTTTAATACTCTGAAAGATAAATTACAAGAGTGGATTGCACAGTATCAGCGTTGACATTCACGATATGTAAAAATATTAAAATCGGGAGCTTATCCCGGTTTTTTTGTTTTCTCCGGATTTTTGAGGATTTGCGGATTGTTTTGGTGAAAGGAAATTTGCCGATTATTGTTGGTTTTCCGTCACATACCCTTCTGAACACATTTTCTCCTGTGATTCCCTTACATATACCCGGAAAAAATAGCATACAAGTATGAATAGAAGATGGAAAATTTGACCGAAAGATATTGGCCGGGATTTAAAAAAAGCAGAAAGATGATTACGGGAAAGATGTTTAAAAAGGGGGCTGGAGAAAGCATGGTTCAACCGTATACACATGAGCCGCTTACTGATTTTACACGGAAAGAAGAACGGCTTGCCTACTTGGAGGCACTGAAAAAAATCGCCTACAGTTTTGGCAGAGACTATCCCCTTATTATCGGTGGCAGCCGGTTTTTCACAAAAGACAAAATTTTATCTGTCAATCCTGCCAACAAGCAGGAGGTAATCGGTTTGATGTCCAAGACTGATTTTAATATGGCGGAAAAGGCCGTTCAAACGGCTGTTGAAACTTTTCAAACCTGGCGGAAAACAAAGGCAGACATGCGGGCGGATATTTTATTCAAGGCTGCGGCTATATTGCGGCGCCGAAAACATGAATTTTCCGCATTAATGACTAAAGAGGCCGGAAAGCCCTGGAAAGAGGCTGATGCGGATACGGCTGAAGCGATAGATTTTCTGGAGTATTACGGCAGGCAAATGCTTCTTCTTGAGGAAGGTGCCCCAGTCGGAAGCAGTACCGGTGAACGCAATCAATACGGTTATATTCCTTTAGGTGCAGGATTGATTATTTCCCCGTGGAATTTTCCGCTTGCGATCATGGCGGGAACAACTGTTGCCGCCATTGTTACGGGGAATACGGTTTGCCTCAAACCGTCTTCTGCTGCTCCGGTTGTTGCTGCCCGTTTTGTGGAAGTAATGGAAGAGGCCGGACTTCCTCCGGGAGTGTTAAACTTTATTCCCGGAAGCGGTTCAGAAATTGGCAATTATCTTGTTGAACATAAAGATATTCGCTTTATCAGTTTTACTGGTTCAAGGGATGTGGGAGTCAGGATTTATGAAAAGGCCTCCAAGGTTCACAACGGTCAGATTTGGTTGAAACGGGTCATTTCGGAAATGGGCGGAAAGGATACAATTGTAGTCGACAAAGAAGCGGATCTGGATTTGGCGGCACAAGCTATTGTTTCTTCCGCTTT
>JANWJP010000097.1 GCA_025451895.1 Robertmurraya sp. | reverse complement strand
TTTGATAAAATTTGAGGGTGGTTTTGTCAGATTTTTTAATAAATTAGTGTCTGTTGATGTTGTTGAAATTTATCGAAATATTGGGTACTTTGAGCAGCGCCTGGGATTTCCCGGAAGACAAAGCGGGAGCAGGCTAATTTTAAAAAATCACGGAGAGGAATATTTTGAGAAACTGAGGATGATTGGCCAAAATTGATTGGATCGAAGCAATATGTATTTTATACGCCTTTCGCTTGCTTTGCGCTGTTACGTTGACATTTTATGTTATTATATATTTAATAATATTAACTATATGAGAAAAGTATTTTTCATAAGAACGTGTCAGCACCGCATTGAGACAAAACGAAGGGTAAAAGGTGTAGAATATATGAATGATATGGTTTTTAACATACCGGCTGAGACATATAAGATTTTAAGCGAATCCGAACGGCATTTATTAGAATATATTGTTAAACATATAGATGCCATTCCGAACATGTCGATTGTAAAGTTGAGTGAAGAGGCTAGTGTATCGACTGCAACGATTGTCCGTCTTATGAAAAAAATCGGGTACGACGGATTCACTTCTTTTAAGTACAAAATTAAGGATCATGTCCGTCAAGCCTCCCCGGATGAAATGAATTCCCTTGATATGATAGAAGCTAAAATTAACAGCGCCATAAAGAAAAATGAACAAGAAGTGTTAAATACCATTAGCATGCTGAGCATGGGAAATATTGAGGACGCCATCCAAAAATTATATCACTCCTCAAAAATTTATATTTTTGCAAGGGGATTTTCGGAAATGATCGCTAAAGAAATGGCGATTAAGTTTCAGTTGACGGGCAAAAACTGCGAAATGCACAATGACCCCAATATCATCAAACTGATTTCTAAAAGAATCAAGAAAACCGAAATTGTCATTTTTGTTTCTTTAAACGGAGAAACAGAGGAACTTGTTGAGGCTTGCAAAAATCTGAAAATGAGAAATGTCAGCACAATTACATTGACAGCGGGCATTGATTCAAGTCTTGCCGAACTATCGGAAATCGTTCTCCTCGGTTATAAGGGGACACAATCCTTTTTCCCGGACTTTGAAGTCCGTTCAAGACTGCCGCTCCAGGTTCTTGCAAGAATCCTCCTTGATGCCTATGTGATTCGGATGTTATAAAAGGTCTGGACTTGACAGGATTTTGAAAAAGAACCTGATTAAGCCGGACCTTTTTTCTTTTTGCCAAATGGACCGGCCAAACGAACCGAGTTAAATATAGATTGCGGCGTACCCGCAGATAATTCAACAAAGACAACGATTTTCACAAAAAAGCAAGTGGAGTTAAAACAAACTGTTTCTCCACTTGCTTTGTTTTTGGGGGATAAGACAGTGCTTGCTATGTTAAATTTGAATAACTTCCTGCTTCGTTTAGTATCTGTTCTCACTTTTGCACATTTTGATTTTTTCAATGACAACTTCCCGCATGGCTGCTTTTGCAGGGGCCATGTATTTTCTCGGGTCGTTGGCTTCCTGATTTTCGACAAGATATTGGCGCAAGGCATTTGAGAAAGGGATTTTCAGTTCTGTCGCAATATTGACTTTGCATACACCCAGTTCAATGGACTTTCTGACATCTTCAGTGCTAATTCCCGATGCTCCATGTAAAACAAGCGGAACATCGACTAGTTTTTGAATTTCGGCCAAGCGTTCAAAATCTAACTTTGGTTCTGCTTTATACAAGCCGTGGGCCGTTCCGATGGCAACAGCCAGGGAATCAACGCCTGTTCTTTCCACGTACTCTTTTGCCGCCTTCGGATCGGTGAACATGGAATCTTTTTCATCAACAACCAGGTCATCTTCCTGGCCGCCCAGCCGCCCAAGCTCTGCTTCTACCGTTGCCCCGTGCGCATGCGAGTAATCGACAACTTTTTTCACAATACGGATATTTTCTTCAAAAGGCAGGTGGGAAGCATCAATCATAACTGATTTCGTTCCCAATTCAACGGATGCTTGGATGTCTTCAAATTTTTCATGATGATCCAGATGCAAAGCAATCGGGATATCGTATTTGCGCGTTGCTGTTTCAATGATGGCCTGAATATAATCACGGCCGGCAAAGGAAAATGTTCCCGGCGTTCCGGCAATAATGACCGGTGAGCGCATTTCTGCCGCAGCTTCAACCACCACTTGGGCGGTTTCCAAATTGTGAATATTGAACGCCGGAACGGCATACTTTTCTCGTTGGGCTTTTAGCAGCATGTCCTTGGTGTTTACGAGTTTCGAATCTTTTAATAAAGACAATGAGACGTCCTCCAATATTTTTAGATTCATTGATTTTGCAAAGATGTATTTAATGTTTCAAAAATCTCCCGTGATGACCCGGCATTCATTAACTGTTCCCGGACTTCTCCGTGTATGAGCATTCTCGATAAGGATGACAACAGGCTTAAATGGGTTGTGCCTGCTTCATCTTCCGGAATGAGAAGGGAAATAATGAAACGTACCGGTGAACCGTCTAATGAATTCCACTCGATTCCGTTGTCTGTTTTTAAAACAATCACACCGGCCTTCTTTACATCGGCCGATTTGGTATGCGGGATTGCAAATCCTTCCATAAAGCCTGTTGTGCTTTCTTTTTCCCGCTCGTGAAGTCCGTCGATGACGGGCTGCGGGGAATTGGCTATTCCGTTTGAAACAGCCAATTCTGCAATCCGCTCAAATGCTTCCATCTGAGTTTTGATTTTTTCGTTTATACTAATATTTTCAAGGGCAAAAACCTCTTGCAAACTATGTCAACTCCCTTTTGGCGCTTAATACCGCCGCGTTATGCCGCCTTCAGTTCTGTATCTTCAGCCTGGATTTTTGAAGCCTCCCGCTTTTTGTAAAGACCGAACAAGAAGGCTCCGACCAGTGAACCTGCCAAAATAGCAATCAACCATTTAATAGCTCCCGTAACGACCGGCAATACAAGGAATCCGCCGTGCGGAGCAGGAACCTGTACACCGAACAGATAAGTGAGAATGGCTGAAACCGCTGAACCTACCATTAAAATCGGAATTACGACAATCGGGTTTTTCGCGGCAAACGGAATCGCACCTTCTGTAATATGGGTGGAACCGAGAATAAAGTTTACCAAACCGGCATTTCTTTCAGATTGGTTGAAGTATTTTTTGAAAAACAGGACAGCAAAACCTGTTACCAGCGGCGGTGTGATACATGCTGCAGATACACCGGCCATGAAGTAGAAGTTTCCTTCTGATAACAATGCAGTACCTGTAACGTAGGCTGCTTTGTTTACCGGTCCTCCCATGTCAAAAGCAGACATCGCACCGACAATGAGTCCCAGCAGAATCGGGTTTGCATCCTGGAACGAGGATAAGAACGACATCATGGATTCATTAATGGCTGTCATCGGGTTCACAATTAATGTCCTGATTGAACCTGTAATAAAAATACCAATCACCGGGAACAAGAAAATTGCTTTCAGCCCGTCAAGTGTTTTTGGAAGACTGCTAAATAATTTACTCAAGAGTACAATGATATAACCTGCCAGGAAACCTCCGACAATACCGCCGAGGAATCCGGCTCCGCCTGTATTGGCTATCACACCGGCTACAAAACCGACCACAAGTCCCGGGCGTTTCGCAATTGATTCAGCGATATACGCTGCCAAAATGGGGACCATCAATGAGAAGCCAAAGCCCCCAACCTCTTTCAGCATGGCTGCAAATTGGTTGTATGATTCATGATTCGGATCGGCAGAATAAATACCAAACAGGAATGAAACAGCAATGAGCACCCCGCCGCCCACAACGAACGGCAACATGTGGGAAACACCATTCATTAAATGTTTATAAATGGCGCGTCCGATGGATGAACCTGAAATGGCTTCCTGTTCTTCAGCCGAAGCAGTATTTTGCTGTTTTGATGCTTTATAAACTGGGGCTTTTCCATCAATAATCTGTTGAATTAATGCTTCCGCATCTTTAATTCCGCGGCCAACAGATACTTCCACAACCGGTTGTCCAACGAAACGGTCGGCTTGCACATCTTTATCCGCAGCAATGATAACACCGTCTGCCTGGCGGATATCTTCTTTTGTCAAAGCGTTTTCAACTCCGACCTGGCCATGTGTTTCGACTTTGATTTCAACGCCCAATTTTTCAGCGGCAATTTTCAAAGCTTCGGCAGCCATGAAAGTATGGGCAATACCTGTCGGACAACCTGTTGCGGCAACAATCTTAATTTTGCTCATTTGGTCTACCTCCAATGCGTTATTTTTTGAATCTTTATTTGTTTCATTAACGGCTCTACATCGGACAAATCACTCAGTCCGGATGTAAAGGCGGTTGATGCGCCAACTGCTGAGGCAAAACTAAGCGCCTCCTCCAAAGAAGTGCCCAGAATTTGTTTTCCGACGAAGGCTCCCAGTAAAGCATCTCCGGCACAGGCCGTATTGACCACCGTGCCCCGGGGTGAATTGACCTTTATTTTTTCCTCACCGGAAAGAAAAATGGAACCCTTTTCGCCAAGTGAGATGAGGACGCTGCGAGACCCTTTTTCCAGCAATTTTTCACCCAGTTGGATGATTTCGTCCTCTGTGAGGGCATGATTTTTTTCAAAAAAATGAGCCAGTTCCTCCTCGTTTGGTTTTATTAAGTACGGTTGGTAAGTTAAACAATCCAGCATTTTTTTTGAGCTGATATCTAGAATTAGTTTAAGGTCGTTTTGTTGGCAAATTTTTGCAATTTCTACATAAATATCTTCTTCCACCCCCTTAGGAACGCTTCCGGAGACAAACAGGATGCTTCCTGAAGGGATGTCATTAATTTTTTTTAAAAGCTCTTCCACCTTATTGCCCGGAATTTCCGGCCCCTTGTTGACCACTTTGTATTCTTTATCTTTTGCCCTGATAAATGTGTTTACTCTGGTAATCCCGTCAATCTCAATAAAATCAGTCCTGATTCCCTGGTTTTCCAACTCTTCTTGTATAAAGGCGCCTGTAAAGCCGCCGAGAAAACCAAGTGCGGTATTGTCAATTCCCATTCTTTTCAAAAGAAAGGAAATGTTAATCGCTTTTCCGTTCGCAATATAGTCCTCTGTCTGGGTCCTGTTGACTACGAACGGTTTCAGTTCATTTACATCGACAAACAGGTCTATGGCAGGATTAAGTGTACATGTATAAATAATCAGGATCACCCCATTTCCGGCTGTTTTGAATTTCTTCTTTGCTGTATTTTCATTATGACACGACATTTTATGTAAATGTTTTCAGATTGCGTAAAGACTTTTTTCATAGGGACTTTTATAATAGATAGGAAGGAGGGAAAAAATTGCAATTAATCGCGATTGATTTAGATGGAACGTTGCTTACGAAAGATGGAACGATTAGCGCTGAAAACCGGGAAGCGATTCTCCGCATGCAGGAACAAGGGAAAATCGTGACGATTTGTTCCGGACGCGCCCCGCAGGATATTGACGGAATTTTGCAGGAGGCTGAAATTCAATGTCCTGTTATTTCGGCCAATGGTGCTGTTGTTAATGACGGCAAAGAGATGATTGCCGAGTTCAGCATGGGGACTGAGCCTTTCAATGAAATTACGGCGAATTTAATAGAAAACGACTATTATTTTGAAATCTATACAAATAAGGGAATTCAACTTTTTATCGATGCGCTGGAGATATTGCGGAAGGAAATCAGAAGGTTAAGCGAAGGCGATAAGGATTTTCCAACGGACTGGGCATACAGAGAATTGGACATTCAGCTTTCACAAAAGGGGCTGATAAAACTGCCCTCCTACGAACACCTGCTGACCGGGTTGAATGTTTACAAAGTTTTCGTCTTGTCTTTTGACAAAGAAAAGCTGAGTGCTTTAAAAGAGCAAATCGTCGCAAATGAAGCGGTATCATTAACTACATCCAACTGGGACAAACTTGAGATTGCCCATCCGGAAGCAAATAAAGGCTACGGGCTGCGCATTCTTGCCGACCATTTGGGGATTCCGATGGAAGAAACGGTTGCCATCGGCGACAGCATCAATGACATTCCCATGTTTGAGATCGCCGGGACAAGCATTGCCATGGGGAATGCCAACGATTCAATCAAGAAAATGTGCACTTACACTACGAAGCCTTTTGACGAAAACGGCGTGGCTTTTGCGTTGAGGGAGTTTGTGGTGTAGACACGGACAGGTTGAGGCAAATATTAGATTCACGGCTCCAGAACAAAGTATCACTTTAACAGGCTGTGATTTAGAGCTTTCAGTGGAATCACTTGTTACAAGGGCAGAAGAAGAAGGGCAATGAAACGCCGGAGTAACGGTGGAACTGTGGGAACAGGAACGGACGGGATTGACAGAGGAACAGCGGAACTTGCTGGAGCGTTGGAACGCGCGAGGGATTGTCGGAGGAACAGCGGAACTTGCTGGAGCGTTGGGACGCGCAAGGGATTGTCGGAGGAACAGCGGAACTTGCTGGAGCGTTGGAACGCGCGGGATTTAGCTTTAAGCTTTGGGAGCCGCTCGTGGAGGTCCTTACATAGAAAATAGAAGGGTATCCGGAAAGTCATGGGATTGACTTTCGGATGCCCTTTGTTTTGTTATGCTTAAGAGCCTGTTTTCTTTTTACAAAATGTTGGGGACGGTATTGTGGTAAGTTTTATGTATTATGGGGGCGCGGCGCAATCTTGGGAGCCATTATGACGTGTTGGGGAGCGGTTTATGGGCGTATGTTTCCGCAATTTTGTATCTAATTTGCCATGTTGGGAACAGTTTATGAGGGCTCGACGCAATTCAGGCTCTAATTTGCTATGTTAAGGATCGTTTTAAAGGGATATGCAGGTTTTGTGGTTAAACCGCCGCATCAAGGGTATGAGATGTACTGTTGAAACGTTTATGGAGGCAAAAAGAAGGAAATTTCTTAATATGATGTCTCCTGAAGCAATCTATAGGGACAAAATTAACTCAGTTTCTCTCGAAAATGTCCTCTAAAATCCGGCATGAAGACAAAACTTACTCCATTTCTTTCAAAAATGTCCTCTTAAGCCTTTTATGAGGACAAATTCAACTCGATTTCTGTCCAAAATGTCCTCTTCAGCCCGTTATGGAGACAAAATCACCACATTTTCGTTCTAAAATGTCTCCTAGAGCCGTTTATGGAGACAAGATAGCCTCCAAAACTAACCAAAATGTCTTCATAAACCTTTCATGAGGACAAAAATTCACCAAAATTCACTCATAATGTCTTCATGAGGACAAAACAACATCAAATTTCACTCAAAGTGTCTTCATGAACCTGCGCATGCATCTGTCAAGTAGACAATACAAAAGTGTCCGAAAAAGATTAGACCACTCCTGTAATGTCAAAAGTATAAGCTGGTCTTTGAATCCACCACCCTTGCCGGGCAGGCAGGTTTGTGGTGGTGAACTTAGCGGCGAATGGGGAAAATTCATGCTTAAGAAGCCCATTCGCGCACACAGCGTACCACAAACCATCTCTTCTAAGCTCTCGCTGGCCGGGACCCCGGAAGCCCGGCACAGCGAATCGCTAAGAAGAGGCATGCCAGGCAAGGGCAAGCAGCTTCGCTGTGGTTCCCTGCGTATTAACTTGCATAGCTCTCCATAAATTTTATTGGACTTGTTTGTAATTTCGTGTTGATTCGATTATGATTGAAGTAATGGATGTATTGGGTTGCTGCATTGATAACTTCGAAAGGTGTTTGAATGTTTTCAAAAAAGCATTTCATTTCAACCTTTAAATGGCTGAAGAAGTTCTCAATGCATGCGTTATCCCAACAATTTCCTTTGCGTGACATAGATGGCGTCAGTTCCATCTTTTTAACGCGCATTTGGTACCTGGAGTTTGTGAATTGGACGCCTTGGTCGCTATGTAAGATGGCTCCTTTCACAAACTTTTTTTCTTTTAACTGGTCTAATGCGTTTAATACAAGCTCCACGTCCTGACGGTAACCAAGGGAGTATGCCACAATCCCCCCATGAAAGAGATCCTTAATCGCACACAAATATATAAACTTGTTTGGCCCCTTCTCTACAGGTAAATAGGTAATATCTATCGCAAATTTCACTCCTGGCTTCTTTGCTTCAAAGTTCCTGTTCAGAATATTGGGAACTATTTTGTTTATCTCGTTACGTTTGATGTGGCGTCGTTGGCGAATCCTGCAGCGTATGCCGTATTTTCGCATGATTCTGGCAACACGCATCTCTGCAACATGAATGTTATATTCAACCTTTAATGCCATTTTCATTCGTTTTCTTCCCAGGGTTCCACGGTGCTTTAGATGCAGCTTGATGATGTAATGGTAAAGCTCTTCATCCTTTTGTGCCTGTACGCTTCCTCCTCCACGCTTTTTCCATTTGTAATAGCCGGCCCGTGATACATTTGTCAATTTAACTAAAAGGGTAACGGGATATTCTTTCGCATTAGCTTCAATAAAGGCAAACTCTACTTCTTTTTGCTTCACATCCTCTCCAGCTCTAAGAGCTTTTTTAAGTATTCAATTTG
>JANWJP010000096.1 GCA_025451895.1 Robertmurraya sp. | reverse complement strand
GGTGTCAGAATTAAACCAGTGGTTGATGCCGGCACCCATGATTATCATCGAGCGGCCGTTTGTATCAAGAGCGTTTTGTGCAAATTCACGGGCGATTTTCGTGACGAGTTCTGCTTTTACGCCGGTGATTTTTTCTTGCCAGGCCGGTGTGAAGGGAATGTCATCTTCAAGCGATTTGGCAGCTTGTCCGCCGATGCCTCTGTCGACTCCGTAGTTTGCCAATGTGAGGTCATAGACAGTCGTCGTATAGAAAACCCTGCCGTTTGCTTTGATTTTTTTCACAGGAATGTTTCGATAAAGAATTTCGTTTCCTTCATGGGAAAAGTATGGAATCTTCACGGTTCCGATTTCATCTTCCATTCCGAGAAATGAAAGTTTCGGTTCAATTTTTTCCCCTGTTTCTTCATCGATCATCTTTAAGTTCCATTTTTTCTTGTCTTCCCATCTTGCTCCCATCGTTCCATGGGGAATGGTAAGCTTACCATTATTTTCGTTAAAAAGGACGGGCTTGAATTTTCCGTTTTCAACAGCCTTTCCAAGGTCATCGGCATTCAGGAAGCGTCCGGGAATGAAATGTTCCCCGTCTTTTTTTAATGTGACAAGAAACGGAAAATCAGTGTATTTTTTCGTATAGTTGAGAAAATACTCATGCTGGTTATCAACATAAAATTCCTTTAAAATCACATGGCCCATAGCCATTGCGAGGGCGCCGTCCGTACCTTGTTTTGTCTTAAGCCAGTCGTCGGCAAATTTGGTTGATTCGGCATAATCAGGGCTCACCGAAACCACTTTAGTGCCACGGTAGCGGACCTCTGCGAGAAAATGTGCATCCGGTGTTCTTGTCATCGGAACATTGGAGCCCCAAGTTATGATATAACCGGCATTAAACCAATCGCTGCTTTCCGGAACATCTGTCTGGTCCCCCCAAATCTGCGGAGATGCAGGCGGGAGGTCTGCATACCAGTCATAGAAGCTTAACAGCGGTCCGCCGATTAAGGACATAAACCGGGCGCCGCCGGCATAGCTGAGCATGGACATAGCCGGGATTGGCGAGAACCCCACATTGCGATCCGGTCCGTATTTCATAATTGTGTAAAGCAGGGAAGCGGAAATCAGTTTTACGACATCGTCCCAGCTCGCACGAACAAGTCCGCCTTTACCCCGCGCCTGCTTGTAAGCTTTCGCTTTTTCAGGGTCTTCAACGATACTTTTCCAGGCATCCAGGAGATTTTCATGTTTTTTCAGGGCCTCTTGCCACATTTTTAATAAAATACCGCGTACGTAAGGGTATTTCACGCGGAGCGGGCTGTAAATATACCAGGAAAAGCTTGCCCCGCGGGGACAGCCGCGCGGTTCAAAATCCGGCATATCCGGACCTGTGGACGGATAGTCAAGGGCCTGTCCTTCCCAGGTGACCAGTCCGTCCTTTACATGAATATTCCAGGAGCAGGAGCCGGTACAGTTGACGCCATGAGTGGAGCGAACCACTTTTGTATGCTGCCAGCGGTTCCGGTAAGCCTGTTCCCAGTCACGGTTTTCATGTGTTGTTTGGCTGTGGCCGTTGGATTGTTTTTCAATGGGAGTCAAATATTTTAACCGGTTGGATAACGGTGACCGTTTTTTTGTCATGGAATTGTTCTCCTTTCAAGCAGTTTTGCAATAGTTTTCGAGGAGTTCAAGACTTCGTGATTGGAGTCTTCAGTTTCTACCGCTAAATTTATCAAGAGAACAATCTGTAAAACTGTTAACTAGTTCACAATTTTTTTTGGGCGTTAGTGATAATTTTAAAGCTGATGAGGACAGAGTCTTTCCGGGGATTTTCGGGAGTAACATCTTTGGAAATTAATAGATTCAGCAAAAAAATAGAAAAACAGAAGAATAAAAGAATGCGGTTGACGGCAAAAAAAGCCGTTCATATGCGGAATGAACGGCTTCTTAACATTATTTCATTATTGGAGCAGGGTCAGATGGAAAATTTTTATAAAATTTGTGCCTGTTAAGTGAGAAGGACGGGATGCAAAACTTTCCGTATTTCTCCTGTATGTGATTGCCTTTACTCTATATTGCAATATTCAACCGGACAGTTTTCACAATCGATTTTATCGCGCAAATACTGTAAATCATGGACAGTGATCTTTCCTTTGTTAACGGAAATTATATTTTTTCTTTTCAAGTCATTAATAATTTTGTTCGTACTTTCCCGGGATGTGCCGCAAAAATCGCCGAGCTTTTGGTTTGTCAGAGGCAGATCAATGAGAATCCCGTCTTCTTTCTGCACGCCGTAGCTGTTTGTCATTCGAATCAGCGTTGAGTAAAGTGCGCCTTTTTTGCCATGAAGGACAAGGTCGCGAAATTTTGTATGTGTGCGCCGGAAATGGTCATTCATCCATTTCATAAATTCATAGCCCAACATGCTGTTTTTGAACAGTTCTTTTTCCAGGACGGATTTCTTGATAATTGCAACCTCACCGTCTTCAAGCATCAGGGCGTTGAAGAGATACCTTGGAGTATCTGTAAAAAGGGTCAGTTCTCCGCAAATATCATTTCCGCTGCAAATTCTTAAATTCAGTTCGCGGCCTTCGGAAGTGATTTTGCTAATCTGTACCTTACCGGATATTACCAGAAATAACCGGTCTGCTTCTTCCCCTTCACGAAACAAATACTCGCCTTTTTCAAAGCAAACGGTTTTATCGGCAATTTTGATCAGTTCTTTTATCTCAATGGTATGTGTCGGCTTCAGGTCAACAGTCATGTGCTTTACCATCCTTTTGTTAGTGGTAATAGTACTTTTATCATAGCATAAGTAAGGAAATTTTTCATTTGGGAACTATGTTGATTACTGCAGAAAGCCCATCCTGTTTTCCCGGCCTCTTTTTAAAATTGATTGCAGGAAAAGAAAATAGTGTGAACTACTTCACATCATTCCTGGAGGACTGTTATTTAAGATGTGGGTAAAAACGATTGAACAGACAGAGAGGAGCATTTTTGAGATGAAAGTGAGAGCAGTGCAGCTACCACTGCAAACCTTTATCCTGATATCCGGTTTTATGCTGTGGGTAATTTTATCAAGTTTAATGCCTTTTATAAAAGAGGATATCTCACTAACGGCCAACCGGCAGACGCTGGTAACGGCCATTCCGGTAATTCTGGGGTCGATCCTCAGGGTTCCGATCGGTTACTGGACAAACCGCTTTGGTGCTCGGAGAATTACATTAATTAGCTTCATCCTTTTGTTATTTCCCGTTTTTTTGATCAGTGTGGCAGATTCTTTTGCAGATTTACTAATCGGCGGACTGTTTATCGGGATCAGCGGAGCGATTTTTTCAGCAGGGGTAACAGCTGTTCCAAAATATTATCCGAAGGAACGCCACGGTTTTGTAAACGGGATTTACGGAATGGGGAATATTGGAACGGCGATTACCACCTTTGCTGCTCCGTTTATTGCTGAACGTCTGGGCTGGCAGGCTACGGTTCAATTATATTTAATCCTGATAGCCGTTGTGCTTTTGGCTGCTTATTTTCTCGGTGATAAAAATGAGCCTAAAGTGACATCATCTTTAAAAGAGCAGATCATGAGTGTTTATAAGAATGAGAAAATGTGGTTTCTTTCTTTGTTCTATTTCTTAACGTTCGGAGCTTTTGTGGCTTTTACCGTCTATTTGCCAAATTTTCTCGTCACTCATTATGATCTGGCAAAGGTTGATGCAGGATTAAGGACAGCAGGATTTATCGGCATTGCCACTTTTCTCCGCCCTGTTGGAGGATGGCTGGGGGATAAATTTAATTCTTTCAAAATATTAATGTTTGTTTTCTCGGGAATTGCAGTCTCGGGAATTTTGCTGGCATTTAACCCTTCCTTATTCGTTTATACATTAGGCTGTTTATGTATAGCGATATGTGCGGGAATAGGAAACGGGGCAATTTTCAAGCTTGTTCCCCTGTACTTTACTAAACAGGCCGGGATTGTCAACGGAATTGTGTCTGCAATGGGCGGATTAGGCGGTTTTTTCCCTCCGCTTGTGCTTTCTTACCTGTATGAAATGACAGGACATTATGCAATCGGATATATGGCTTTGTCGCAAGTGGCTTCAGTAAGTTTGATCATAGTGATAGGGTTGTTTTATCAGGAAAAATTGACCGCAGCCAATCATATGCTGTCTGAAATGAAACAAGCGGTTACAGGAGACAGAACGGTACTGAAGGAATCAAAATCTGTAAGTTAACATTGATTCAAGAAAGAGGGAGCTTTTATTTTTGTAAGGTTATGTATTTGGATGAACGGAGAATCGGACATCGCGTTAATCCTAAGTTGATGGGCGTGTCCGGTTCTCCTTTTATTTGTTGTTATTTTAAAAATAAATAATGAAGAAGGGGGGAATTGGGTCAAATTCCCTCTTTTTGTTTATATTGTTGCCATATTTGCCTGTATGAGTTGACAGGATTAGACTTCTTCGTTATAGCCTAATAGATTTGATATTTCTTTGTGGCAATCTATTAAATATTTGCTGATCAGGTCTCCGGGACAGGTTGGGATGTTCTCGTTAAAACCGACGACACCGAGGACACCGGCCAGTTCGTTGCCAAAATCAAAAATCGGTATAGAGACGGAAGAGATTGACGGAACGAGGGGTTCCTTTGCAAAAGCAATTTTATTCCGCCTGATTGTATCCATTTCTTCTTCTGAAATGAAGGCATCATTGTTTGAATGCTCCTCAAGCCAGTTTTGAGTGAGCTTCCGGTCCAGGAAAGCAGTAAATATTTTCCCGGCAGATGAAGACGGGGGCAGAAGGCTTCCCAGCTGTGCCCCGATATTTATGGCTTGATTGGAAGTCCATATTTTTGCTGTAATTGGCCCTCTGTAGGTCCATACGGAAAAAATAACGGTACATTTCGTATAAACGCTGATTTGCTGCATAAAAGGAGTGATTTTCATCGATAAATCATTATGGCCGATGGCCGCCGTTCCATATTGGATGAGACGGCTTCCCAAGTGATACATATTCGTTTTTTTCTCACGGTATAAAAAATCCAGCTGCGTTAAAGTATTTAAATATTTATAGAGATTACTCTTCGTTATTCCCGTCGCTTCCTGAATTTCCGTAAACCGCTGGGGACCGCCTTGTTTGTAAATAAAGTCAACAATGGAAATTCCAATCTGCAAAGATTGAATAGTAGAATTGCTTTTTTCAATTTTCATCACGATGCATTTCTCCTGCTTTTTCTTTTTTTAACAATATTCTTTCCGCTTGTTTTACCGCAGGCATTTACCGGTACACGCCGGCATGCGGTAATATATCAAGGACCCGGTATTCATCTGCAAAAAGAATGACCCGGAAAATTTTCGACTTTTCATCCATTATGTAATAACATTCCAAATTATTCAAATTTTTTATTTCAATTGTGTAAAAACTGTATGGTTATAGTTAATAACGCCATAGAATTTCCTGTTTTTATCTAAAAAGTAAATAAAAGTTTAAAATATATTGACAATTTTTAGAAAATTGGGCTACTATAAGAGAGAACTCGGTTAACTATTTATAGAAATGTATGAAAATAAAGGAAGGTGATTGGAAACCCATATTTCATTTCGTCCACCATAACCATTCAAACAAAAAGAAAAGGAGACAGTTATGAGACTAGTTACATTTACTTACCAGGGCCAGACAAGAATTGGCGCAGCAGAGAATAATAAGATTGTTGATTTGAATCTTGCTTATCAGGAAATGTTGAAGCAGCAGGGGAAAATACGCTATAGGGAAATAGCGGAAGCGTTTATTCCCGCTGATATGAAGGGATTTCTGCAGGGGGGAAAAGAGAGCCTGTCGATTGCCCAAGATGCAGTTACATATGCTTTAACTAATGAAAACGTTTTAACAAAAAAGATTATACATGATTTTTCAGAAGTAAAAATTGAAGCTCCTCTTTTGAACCCCGGAAAAATCATTTGCGTTGGCCATAACTACCGTGATCATATTTTGGAAATGGGCCGCCAATTGCCTGAGAATCCCGTAGTTTTTGCCAAGTTTGCAAATACCGTTATCGGACCGCAAGATGACATACCTTTCTATCCAATTTCTGAACAACTTGATTATGAAGCGGAATTTGCTTTTGTGGTCGGCAAAAAGGCGAAAGGGGTCAGCCGTGAAGAAGCCCTTGATTATGTAGTAGGTTATACGATTGCTAATGACATCACATATCGTGACATTCAGCGCCGCACGCTGCAATGGCTGCAGGGAAAAACTGTTGACGGCACTGCACCGATGGGACCATGGCTTGTTACAACAGATGAACTCCCAAATCCGAGCGGCCTGGAGATGGTGCTTACAGTCAACGGTGAAGAAAGGCAGAGGGCAAATACAGACAATCTTGTTTTTGATGTGCCGCATCTCGTGGAATTTTTATCGAATTTGATGACGCTCGAGCCCGGGGACATCGTATTAACCGGTACGCCGGGAGGAGTCGGTTTTGCCCGCGACCCGCAAGTGTTTTTGAGAGACGGCGATGTGGTCAAGATTGAAATCGATAAAATCGGGGTGCTTGAAAATAGAGTTTCATTGGTAAAGGAGAATGGGAATGGTTAAAACAAGTCAAATTCAAGCTTACATTACCTCCATTCAGCAGTCATTGGACAAAATGATTGAAATTTGCGAAGGGCTTTCGGAGGAAGTACTCCGGTTTAAGCCTTCCGAAGAAGAATGGTCAATTGTACAAATCCTCTCTCATGTGAATGAGGCGACTCCGTACTGGCTTGGTGAAATTGAAAGAGTAATAGAGAAGCCCGGTTCCGAGTGGGGGCGCGGATTGCAGGATCCTGCAAGGCTTGCAGCTGTTTCCAATCCTGACAGCCTGTCCGTGAAAGAGCTTTTGGCAGGATTAAAAGCGCAGCGGGAAAATGTCGCCAATACTTTAGGGCGCCTGTCTGAGGAGCAATTGGCCATTGAATCACCCCATCGCAATTTTGCCAAATTCGGAAATAAACCGGTTTCCTTCATCATCAGTCATTTTCTTGATGAGCATATTGCCGGTCATGTGGAGCAAATTAAACGGAATTTATCCAAAGTTTAAGAAATAAAGAAGAGGAGATGGGAAAATGGCGGAAAAAAATGATTTTTTTAAAAGTAAAATAGTTAAAGATTTTTCCAGAGATATTCAGCAATATCATTTAGGACCGCTTTGGGAAGCACTTCCCGATTTGATGCATCATACTCCGGAGCCGCAGGCACAAGCGTATCTGTGGAAAGCTGAGTTAATTCAAAAGAAACTGAAAGAAGCGGCGGAAATTTTTACTCCCGAACGGGGCGGGGAACGCAGAGCGATTTATTTTCAAAACCCCGGTCTTTTGAATCGCCAGCCATGGGGATGGGCCTCTGCGACACAAACTTTGTATGCAGCTGTTCAAATGCTCCTCCCGGGTGAGGTTGCACCTTCGCACCGTCATTCCCAAAATGCCCTCCGCTTTATTACAAACGGAGAAGGAGCCTATACGATTGTTCAAGGGCAAAGAGTATTCATGCAGGAAGGGGATTTCCTCATTACTCCGAAAGGACTGTGGCACGGCCACGAACATATCGGCGATAAGCCGATGATTTGGATGGATGCCCTTGATATTCCGACTGTTTATTCCATTGGGGGTACATTCTTTGACCCGTATGACGGCTATCTGCAAGAGCCAAATATGCCGGATAATTTCTCTGAACTCCGTTATCAGGGGGGAATTGTGCGTCCAATTAATGATCGTAATTTTTCAATCGCTCCGCTTGCTAATTTTAAATGGAAACGGACGGAGGAAGCCATCAAAGGATTAACGAATTTTGCTCCTGATCCGTATGACGGTTATGCAGTGGAGTACATGAATCCTTCAAACGGCCAGACAGCCAATCCGACCATTGCTGCATGGATGCAATTCCTGCCGAAAGGATTCCATTCAAAAGCCCATCGTCATACACATTCACCGATCTATCAAGTTTTCAGGGGAGAAGGGTATTCAATCATCAATGGAGTCCGCTTTGATTGGAAAGAAGGAGACTATTTTGTCATTCCGAACTGGGCATGGCATGAGCATGTTGCTACTGAGGATTCTTATCTGCTTTCTGTCAGTGATTTGCCGATTATGGAGCGCTTTGATCTGGAGAGAAAACAGGAGTTTGAATCCAATAACGGCCATCAGGAAATAAAAGGTGAATTTGCCCCTGTTTTGGTTTAATTCTTTTATTTTAAATTGATTGCCGGTTCATTGTTTGTTGTTGAATAGGGGTGTTCTATCAATATAATTTACAGAAAATTTAGAATATTACTCTTCTGTAAAGTTGATTAAATCATTTAAGAGGGGGAAAAAGTATGGCGAAAGTTAATGAAGATGTAATTATTGCTGGTGGAGGAATTGGCGGTCTTGCAGCTGCTTTAGGTCTGGCTGAAACCGGCCGCACATCTGTGGTATTGGAGAGAGCCCCGGAATTTGGCGAAGTGGGCGCCGGTCTGCAGCTTGCGCCAAATGGTACAGCGATTCTGGAAAGATTGGGAGTCATGGAAGAGATTAGTAAATTTGCAGTTTTTCCAAAGCGTTTAGTCATCCTCGATGCAATTACCGGAAAAGAACTTACTTCATTAGATTTGCAAGAAGCATTTAAACAGAAATACGGCCATCCGTACATTGTTATGCACCGTGCCGATTTGCACACGGTCCTTTATGAAGCGTGTGTTAAGAAGGGCAATATTCGTTTAATGACAAACAGTGAAGTGGAAAAAGTTGAAGACTTGGAAGACGGTGCCCGCGTTTACTTGACAAATGGCACTGTTTACGAAGCAAATGCAGTCATTGGCGCTGACGGAATTCATTCAAAGACACGCAAATTAGTAAGCGACGACCAGCCGGTTTGTTCACAATACGTGGCTTACCGCGGTACGATTCCGATGGAAGAAATCACAGAAACAGCAGGAACGGATCCGGATGATGTATTAATGTGGATTGGACCGAATCTACATCTTGTTCAATATCCGGTTCGCCGCGGTGAACTTTACAACCAAGTCGTTGTATTTAAGAGTTTCAAGTATAAACCGGGTGCGGAAGATTGGAAAGCAAATGATTGGGGAACACCGGAGGAAATGGATGAGCGTTTCAAAGACACATGTTCTCATGTAAAACATGCTATTTCCTTTATTTCCCGCAAGTTCCGCTGGGCAATGTGGGATCGGAATCCGATTGATAACTGGACGAAAGGTCATGTAACGCTTCTCGGTGATGCTGCCCATCCGATGCTGCAATATATGGCGCAAGGAGCCATCCAGGCTCTTGAGGACGTTGCCCAATTGACAAATATGCTTCATAAATACGGTGATGATTATAAAACAGCGTTTGCTGAGTATCAAAAGGAAAGAATTCCACGTGCCTCCAAAGTACAAACAAATGCCCGCAATTGGGGAGAAATGCTTCATGCAACGGATCCGATTACCATCATGCTCCGCAATGATATTTTCTCCAGACGGGATAAGTATGACACTACTTATGTAGACTGGCTGTACTCCAAGCGCTATGAAGAGCCGGCTTTCATTGATTGAGGGACAGAATGACTGTCAGTTTAAAATTAATCTATATTAAAATACTAAAATACCGGAAAAAATGAAAAAGATACCTGTTTTACGAGAAAGGACAGGCTGGTTTAAGCAAGGCTGTAAAATACTTTTTATAGCAAATATTATTGATAAAAATTTAAAAGCAGGGCCAATTTTTGGTTCTGCTTTTAAATTTTTACATAAAAGACAATATAGAAATAGTAATTTCTAAATAAAGGAAATTTTTTAAAAAATTGTATTGACTTTCAAAATATGATTTTTTTATAATTAAAAAGAACTTGTTGCACTATTCAGATAATTCCGAATATTAACCAGAAAATATTTGTTCAAAAGCGCTTAGGTTATTTTTTTATAAAGATTAGATAATTTTTCCAGAAATAAAAGGGGGATGCAAACGATGAAAAGACGATATTCACTGGTTACAGCAATAGTTGTAATCATTGCAGCAATGCTGATCACAGGCTGCAGTGCAGGTACCGGAGGAAATCAGGATGGAACCTATAATTTTAAAATTGGTCATGTCACAAAGGAAAGTCATATTTGGCATCAAACGGCTTTAAAGTTTGGTGAAGAGTTGGAAAAATTATCGGATGGAAGAATGACAGTGACTGTGTATCCTTCCTCCCAACTTGGGCTGGAAAAAGATATGGTTCAACAACTGGAAACAGGTTCGATTGATTTTGGATTCTTAACAAATGGATACATGAGTACCCGACAGGAATCGTTGAACGCATGGTTTCTTCCGTTTGTTTTTAATAGTCTCGAGGATGCTGTGAAATTAAGAGAGTCAAAGCCTGCGAAAGAAATGCTCGCAGAATTGGAATCTCAGGGGCTAATCGGTCTGGATTTTATTTTTGCAGGAAATCGTCATGTTTTGTTAAGAAATGGCCATATTTCTTCAATGAAAGATCTGTCCGGAAAGAAAATCAGGATTATTGGAAGCCCTGTTTTTCAAACTTTTTGGGATCGCACCGGGGCGGGACCCACGGCGATGCCGCTTAGCGAAGTGTATACATCTCTGCAAACCGGGGTTATTGACGGGATGGATATAGATTTGGACGCACTTGTGACGGAAAAATATTATGAAACAGCAAAATATCTTACATTGACAAATCATGCAACATTCCCTGCAGTGATTGTAATGGGAAAGAAATCCTTTGAATCTTTGTCACCGGAAGATCAGGAGATTGTGAAGGAAGCTATGAAGACGGCTGTTGATTGGGGTGTAAAAGAGTCTTTAAAACGTGAGAAAGAAAATCTGGATACTGTGAAAAAGGCAGGAGTCAAGGTTCAGAAGTTAAAAGATGTTTCCTCCTTTGAGGAAGTCAGAGCAAATGTCATCAATACATTTTCTGAAAAATCACCGATTATAAAGGAATTTTTACAGGAAATAGAGTAAAAAAGGGGGGAGTGCATGGCTTTTATTCATTGGCTCAGCAATGTGATTTTTAAGTTGGAAAAGATTTTGGCAATTATTTTAGGGCTGGTCATGCTTGTTTCACTTGCAACCGGAGTCTTTTTTCGCTATGTGTTGAAATCCCCTCTGCACTGGTCAGACGAGACAGCCATTTTTGTACTCGTCTGGCTGACATTTATCGGGGGAAGTATGAGCATAAAGATGGGAAAAACGGCAACGATTACGATTTTTGTGGACAGGCTTAAAGGAAGTTTGAAAAGATTCTTTATGGGGTTAAGTTTCCTTTTAATCTTTGTATTTTCGGCATATTTGCTCTATTTATCCGTCATCTGGCTGTCATCGCCGAATATCCTTGTGCAGCGGTCAAGTTCGATGAATATGCCGATGATTTATGCCTACCTAAGTGTGCCGGTCAGCTTTTTATTTATTTCGATTCATGCCATGGATTTATTGGTACAAAATTTCAGACAAGAGAAGGAGGAATTTTAAATATGCTTATTGCGCTTATAATTCTGATTAGTCTGCTCCTTCTCCGTGTACCGGTTTCTTTTGTATTGGGGATTACGACAATTCTTTATATTATTTTCTCCAATAATATGGGTTTGCTGGAAAGCGCTCCGCAAAGATTGTATTCAGGTCTGGAAAGTTACGGTTTACTGGCTATCCCTCTATTTATGATGGCAGGGGAATTGATGAACTCAGGTGGAATTACAAAGAGACTGGTCGATTTTTCCAAAACGCTGGTCGGCCATTTTCGCGGCGGTCTTGCTTATGTTAATGTCTTGTCAAATATGCTGCTGGCTTCGATTATCGGCTCAGCAACAGCTCAAATTGCCATGATGAGCCGCGTTATGGTTCCTTCGATGGAAAAGGAAGGTTACTCGCGCGAGTTTAGTGCTTCAACTACGGCAACAGCGGGACTGCTGGGACCGATTATTCCTCCGAGTATGATGTTCATTATATACGGTGTTACCTCGGGAACTTCCGTCGGGGCGATGTTTTTGGCGGGGGTATTGCCCGGGATTTTGTTCGCACTTGCGATCATGCTTTTGATTGCATTTATTGGAATGAAGCAACAATGGCCGACTCAAAAAAGAGCAAATTTTTCCGATATGGTTAAATCCTTTTTTAAGGTTATTCCGGCCCTTTTGATTCCGGGGATCATTATCATTGGAATTCTCAGCGGCGTATTTACACCGACGGAATCAGCGGCCTTTGGCTCCGTGGTTGCAGCAATTGTGGGGTTTTTTGTTTATCGTGAATTAAAACTGAAGGATCTCCCTTCGATTTTAGTCAATACTGCGATCAGCACCGCTACTATTACCATGTTGATTGCAATGGCCAATTTATTCGGCTGGATGCTGTCCTTTGAACAAATTCCTCAAAGCATTGCTGCATGGATGACTTCTTTAACAGAAAGTCCGCTTCTTTTTCTGTTAATTGTAAATCTGTTTTTGCTGTTTGTAGGAATGCTTTTGGACGGGATTGCCGCATTAATTATTCTTGTGCCAATTTTCATCCCTATTATTGCAAATTACGGTATTGACCCGATTCATTTTGGAGTGGTCATTTGCATTAATCTTACGATTGGATTGCTTACACCTCCGGTCGGAACCGGGCTTTATATCGCTTCAACACTGGCGAATATCAGAATGGAGTCGCTTACAAGGGCTATGTTGCCGTTCTTGTCTGCAGCCGTGATCACCTTATTCATCATTACTTATTGGCCGCAAATGGTGCTGTGGCTCCCGGGGATATTCGAGTAAGTATAAATTTTGAAAAACCGGCAGAGTTCAATTTCCTGCCGGTTTTTGCGTGAAGGCCGGTTCCGGCAGGCTTTTTCCAGGCAAGCCTTCCCGCTGATTAAAGTGTTCTGTTATGGGTAACTATAATTGTAAAGCGAAGGCATTGGCAGATGTCTGCCATTTCATGAAGAAAGGGGAGAGAATGTTGGAAGGGAATCAAAAGGAAGTCGGCCCCCTGCACGGTTTTAACAATTTGACAAAATCGCTCAGTTTCAATATGTATGATATTTGCTATACAGAAACAAAAGAAGAGCGGGAGGCATATCTGGAGTATATTGACGGGCAGTATAATGCGGAACGGCTGACGAACATTTTGCAAAATGTCGCAAGAATTATCGGCGCCCATATATTGAATGTGGCAAAGCAGGACTTTGTACCGCAGGGAGCCAGTGTAACGATGTTGGTTTCGGAAGAGGAGGATGCGGGCGATGCTCCGCCTGAAGCTTTTGAGGAGTCGCCCGGCCCCATTCCCGGGTCTGTGGTAACCCAATTGGATAAAAGTCATATTACTGTTCATACATATCCGGAGTTTCATCCGGATGAAGGAATTTCCACATTCCGGGCGGATATTGATGTGTCAACTTGCGGCGAAATTTCTCCGCTTAAGGCTCTTAATTATTTAATTCAATCTTTTGAGACAGATGTGATGACGATTGATTACCGTGTCCGGGGATTTACAAGGAAAATTAACGGTCATAAGTTGTTTATAGATCATGAGATTAATTCGATCCAAAACTATATCCCGGATGAAGTAAAAGAATTATTTCAAATGATCGATGTAAACGTGTATCAGGAGAATATTTTTCATACGAAATGCAAACGGAAAAAATTTGATTTGGATGATTATTTATTTCATCGCAATTCGGAACAATTGTCAGAAGAGGAAAAAGCGGTGATTAGCGATAAGCTGAAGATGGAGATGGACGAGATTTTTTACGGAAAAAACATTAACGGGAATTAATCTGGAATTGGTATCTTATATGTCTCTTTTAGAAAAAGCAGTATAAAGCCATCGTTTTCCGGGCAATCCTTTTCTGTACTGATGAGGATTATTGCAACATGGCAGAAAACGGTGGCCTTTTTAAAAGTTAAGGGTCAATTTTTTTAGGTAAAATGGACGGTTTTTAAATGGTTTATGGTAAGAAAAATTGATTCTTCCCTGGCTGTAATGAGATGGATCAATCCATCTTCAACACTTTGTAATTTTCCAATCATATGGGGATGATCCCCAATGTTAAAAATGACTAAATGACCGATATATTTTTCCAGTTGAATGTCAAATGATCTGGCCAATGTAAAGGGTATCGGCTGCAATGGCAAATCTTCATTCGTCAGACTGTACGGCCGTTGATTTGCGTGATAGGGAATTAACCATTTCAGATGGTGGAGGGAGATGAGCATTGATTTATAAACAGGCGAATAGAAAACAAAATAGTTGTTCATGACGCTTGAAATATACCCGTGCAAGGGCTGATTGCTGGTGACATAAATTTCGGTAAACATGCCTTTTGCTGCGGTCAGAACCTTTCGCAGGGATATTTCCTGCTCATAGTCAAGATATGGAGATTCAGCAGGCGTTTCAATATCTGCTTCGTTGGAACTTGCTTTTTTAATATGGTGAATATGCATAACAGGAATATAGAGGAAATTAATGCCGTCAAAGAGAACAATAATATCTGCTCCAATATCGGTAAGGATTCCGTGAAGTACTTTCCCTCCGGAAATATGCAGGCTGATTTTGCTGCCAATATATTTTGCTAATAATTTCTTCAACAGTGCGCCCCCTTTTCTGGTGCTTTCTTGGACGTTCTAACAAATCTTTATTATGAGAAGAGCGGCGGAATGGTCCCGAAAACCTTTCATACAGGCAGGCCGGAGTGATGTTTTGAATCATTTTCCGGCTTTGTGATGTGGTGTCGCAGGTTAGTATAATCTTTTCGTTGTTTTTTCCTTTTTCTTTTTTCTGAAAGAAACACCATAGTACGTTTTAACTTTTAATGTGTTTCCGGAAGAAGTCTTTTTCTTGTCCGGAAGCGGAAGGTCCTTCAGGGCTGTTTGTGCCGGTCTTTTTTCGTCGGGATTAAATTTTTTCGCCAGAGCATTATCTTTTTCTTTTAATAGGGAAGGCGCCGGTTCAGTTCTTTTTTGTTTGTTGACCGGTGTGTCAGGGTGGTCTGAATATTCAGCTTTTTTGAAACCGGAGGTATTTATTTCGTATTTGTCCTTCATGTGTTTCTTGGCGTCATCTTTGTCATTTTTGAAATGGTCCTCGTTTTTCTTCTTCAATTCGCAATATGCGTCTGCATTAATATCTTTGTCTTGTAATTTTTTGATGGAAAAATAGCTGGATGCTTCATGCTTTTTCCCTTCATCTTTACTTTTTGATTTGTCCGGTTCCTGTCCCTTTTCATTTTCTGCCGGTTTTTTGCCGTCTTTTTGCGATTTTTTGGTTGGCTTTAATTTTTCAGGTTGGAAGGTAATAATATGATCCTTTTGAATATATAATTTTTCATCGTTAATGGTAAGAATAATATGGTCTTTTTCAATGACAGTTAAAACACCTGAGAATGTCAGTTTGTGCTGGCAATGGACGGTGACCCAGGAATATTGATAATTGTCTATAATCTCCATTAATGAATTTTCAAAATAAGGTTCAACATAGACGTGGTTTACTTTAAATTTTCTTGTGTTTTTTGAAAAAGCTTGTATTTTGTCGATATTAAAAAAAAACGTTTTGTAGTTTTTATCCTTGATAATGAGAAAATCATCTTTAATTTCTGATAGTACTCCTTCAATATGTTCCCCGTCATTTGTATATATTCCTATATGAAAGCCTATAATTTCTTTCAGTGATTCGATTAAACGAATCTTATTCATTGTTTATCAACTCCCTTTTATTTTTAGGCTGGGGAATAGATAGGAATGGACGAGTGGTTTCGTATCCAGCGCAGCCTGACAAATGGCAGGGCAGGCAGCTGTATGTTAACTTTTTGAAAATTGCCGCTCCGTAAATTCGAAGCGACAAATTTCAAAATTTTATTTTTAATCATCGTCTTTTTCCTTATCTTTGCAGTCATCTTTGTGGCGGTCGTGATCCTTTTTTTTGTGGCCGTCATCTTTTTTGTGATCATCTTTCTTTCGTCCGCCTTTATCCTTATCCTTATCTTTATCAATTTTTAAATCATAGCTGAGATTTTTAATGTGGTATGTTGAAAGACGGATAATTTCTTCATGTGATACTATTGTAACAAAGTCATCATATGCCTCGTGGAGTACTCCTTCCACTTTTTCAGGTCCGCCGCGGTTAATTTTCACCCACTGAAACTTTAAGCTTTTTAATAAGGAATGAAAGCTGTGAGCTGTTTTAAATTTTAAATTGTCCGGAACCTTTAATGAAAATTTCATATTATTTCTTGTGTTTTCGGTAATACTTTTAACATGGCGGGTGACGTAGTAAACGACTCCGTCTTCTTCCGTCATAAGTGTAAAAAAATCATCGGATACAGATAATAACTCACCTGTTCTGGAGTTCGGCCCGCCCCTGTCAACTTTAATGATTTTTCCCACTAAAGACTCCAATAAATCTTTTCTCATCCCGGTATCTCCTCCTGATTCTCTGAGTCAATTACACTGTATATATATGTATCATGGTGTGACAAGGTACTATTATATAAGCCTTTTTATGGCTGTTAGAAAAAAATAGGCAAGAGACGAGGGATGTACGGGAGCACAAATTCAAAAAATGTTTTGCTGACTGTTAAACAGCAGGGCAACGAGGGCCATCCTCTCCGGTGAAAGAGAGGATGGCTGTACATAAAGTTTCCTTTAATAATCGCATGATGTAAAAAATCTCTTTGACCGGTTAAAAATGAAGGTTATTCTCAGTCAAGGGTGTGGAGGTTTTCCTTTAAATAGGCATTTCTGTTTTTAATAAAGGTGAGAATGTACGAATATTCATCTAAAAACATTTGTTTATTTTGTTTTATATATGGATCCTTTTCAACATAGGGTTCAATTTTTTTCAACATTTCTTTGATGATCGGGGCCAGAAAATCTTTGGTAAATTGTTGTTCTAAAATCTGAACAAGAATGTCCCGGTATTGATTGCGATATTTTTGGAATTCGAGGATTCTGGCTGTTAAAGTATTATACCCCTGTATAGGGATATAATCAGGTTCCATTTCCTCTCCATGGAGATCTCTTCCCCATGTACCGTCATAATCCCACGGGGAAATTTCAAACAGACCTGTATCCATGTTTCGGTAAAGAGCGTAGTTATGGACAAATCCGTCAAAGTTTTGTGTGCAGACGGCACCTGCCAGCCAGCGCAGATATTTATCAATATCAAGTTGATTTCCGATTTGCCGGTTAAACTTATCGTCGGGCAATGTATTTATTTTAACCAGGAGCTCCAAAAGAAAGCGCCGTTCCTCCTCTGCTCCGGATTTTTGTGTATATCCCTCATCAAGTTCCGGTTTTGGATCTCCTTCGGCTGTAAGAAGAGAAAAATTGGCATCATCGTTAATGGCATAAAAGATTGGCCCGTTGGGGAGATTTCTTTTTATTAGACTGTCTTCGTTGAAAGCTTCCAACTGCAGATATACCCCTTGAAACATCCCGTTAATATAGAGGAGGACATGTTCTGCTTCCGGAGCCAGAACCCCAATGGCACGGAAAAAATCCATTGATAATTTATTTCTGATTAATGAAGGATCCCGATATTCACTGTTTAAATGGAACTCCTTTATTTTTCTTAGAAAAAGCGGCCGGACGAACAGGATATCATAAGACTTTTTTCGATGTGAACGTATATGGTGTCCCCTGATGCCCAGTTCAATTTGATATTTCTGATCTCCGTCAAACAAAGTGCCGGCAATGAAATCCTCTGACCAATAATTTTTTTTTAATTCACTAAAATCTGAAGGGTTCACAAAAATTTTATATGTCCGCATATTCCTGATGTCCCTTTCTTAAGGTGGTCATGGTTGCAGCTTGTGCCAATGCTTATGATTAAACCGTCTATTTTTGAAATATCAGATGTTTGTCTAGTACGAATTCGGCTTTTCCCCATAAATTGAAATTGATAATGTAAATATATGGGGAAGAGGTGTAATAGTGACAAAAGAGTTTGACGTTCTGGAGTTGTTGGTTGAAGCAAATGAACAGGGAATTGCTAAATTTTTCAGCAAAAATCCCATTGAAAAATGCTGGGAGGAGCCGGAAAATAAAGAGCCCTCGGAAAAAGAAGACGAAAAAAGCTTACGCAGCCACGGCGGCAGGAAAAGTCAAGGTAAAAAAGGTTCCCGGGGCGGAAAGAAAAGCCACGGAAGGAAGAGTCATGGCAAAAAGGGATCGCGCGGCGGAAAGAAAAGCCACGGAAAGAAAGGCTCCCGAGGCGGAAAGAAAAGCCACGGCAAAAAGGGCTCACATGGCAGCAAGAAAAGCCACGGCAAAAAGGGCTCACATGGCAGCAAGAGAAGCCGGGGCAAAAAAGGCTCACATGGCAGCAAGAGAAGCCGGGGCAAAAAGGACTCACATGGCAGCAAGAAAAGTCATGGCAAGAAGGGATCGCATGGAAGCAAAAAAAGTCGCGGCCATAAAGGTTCCAGCGGAGGAAAAGGAAAAAAACACAAATAGAATCCGGTTTAAGATTCCGGATCGTCAAAAAGCCGATAGTATTGTCCTTGGATGCATGTGAAAACAGGAAAAAGCTGATTCAAAAAAGGACAAGGCGCTGAATCAGCTTTTTATTTTTTTGGTGCAAAACTGCCGGGATGTTCTGAAATTATTTTGAAACAGATTAGAGGAAACCTCTTCCATGAACAATCTTTGAAAACCAATTATTTTATAAGGTGAATCGATCATCGCTATAATGTATAAAAGAGGAGATGGTTTGAGGTGAAAAAATGGAAAATTTACATAGTATATATAAAAAATTAACCGGACGGGAAGCGCAAATTTTAGGTATTGAGGAATTTTCGCAATTTGCCGTTCTGCTTCCCATTATTGAAAAAAATCAAGAACCGCATATACTGTTTGAGGTCCGTTCCCATCAATTGCGCCGCCAGCCCGGGGAGATTTGTTTTCCGGGGGGAAGAAAGGAACCGCGCGATAAGGATGAAAGGGATACCGCTGTCAGAGAAACTGCAGAGGAACTGGGGATCTCGGCCGACAGTATCACAAATATTATTCCACTTGATTATCTTGTTACGCCGTTTGGGAGAATTATTTATCCTTTCGCGGGAATTATTTCTCCTGAAGCAGAAATAAAGCCGAATCAGGGGGAGGTTGCTGAAGTTTTTTCCGTTCCCCTGTCATTTTTGGAAAAAGCAAAGCCTGAGATTTACAGAGTAGATTGCAAAATGATTCCGGAAAATGATTTTCCTTTTCAACATATCAGCGGAGGAAAGAATTATCAATGGAGTACGCGCAGCATCAAGGAATATTTTTATTTTTATGAGGATAAAGTCATTTGGGGATTGACAGCAAGAATTCTTACCCATTTCTTGGAGATATTGAAGAAGGAACTATGAAAAACGGACAGGAGCTGACGGAAAATATAGAATATAATGATTTTCAGTTGTAATTTAAAATAATTATAAAAAAGTATTGACTATAATCTTAAAGCGGGTACAATAATATTAACGATAATCATTCTAAATTGGAATATACTTGGACAAAAAACAACCGGGCGGGAGCTGAGCAAATGATTAAGAAAATATGTCCTGATTGTCATAAGGAAATGGTACAGCTTAAACATTCCAAAATTTGTGCTTGTGGACCGAAGATAGTAATTCGCGCAAAGAAAGATGAAATAAAAGCATCATAATGTTCATAATGGTTCCTCTTGTCGACTTTGACGGAGGATCTTTTGTTTTATATACGGGTGTTGTCATAACAGTAGTGATTATTCTTTACCCGGTTTTGATTAGTTTTTTGTAAAAAAAGAGCGGGGAAATTACCCCGCATTACATGGTATCGTATTTATCCGGGTTTGAGCCGATCCGTTCATTTTTGTTCAGAGCATTAATTTTTGCCATATCTTCGCTGCTCAGTCTGAAGTCGAAAATATCCGCATTTTCTTTGATCCGGTGCGGTTTAACTGATTTTGGAATGGTGACGACTTCATTTTGAAGATCCCAGCGCAAAATCACTTGAGCTGCTGTTTTTCCATATTTTTGGCCAATTTCCACCAGTGTCGGCTCATCCAGCAGGGTACCTCTCTTTAACGGTGACCATGCTTCAAGCTGGATTCCTTCTTTTTTGCAAAATTCATGAACTTCCTTCTGTGTAAGGTGGGGATGGTATTCAATTTGATTAACCATTGGTTTGATTTCTGCTTCTTTCAGCAATTCTTTAAGATGATGAACGTGAAAATTGCTGACACCAATTGCCCTGACCCGGCCTTCTTTATAAAGTTTTTCCATTGCTCTCCATGTATCTTTAAATTTTCCCCGGACCGGCCAATGAATAAGGTACAGGTCTAAATAGTCCATTTGCAGATTTTTTAAACTTGTTTCATAAGCTTTAAGAGTGGATTCATACCCCTGATCATCATTCCAAACTTTCGAAGTGATAAATAGTTGTTCCCGCGGGATCCCCGATGCTCTTACAGCTTGCCCGACTCCTATTTCATTTTGATATAATGTGGCCGTATCAATATGAATATAGCCGCATTCAAGCGCTGCTTTAACAGAGGAAATTACTTCTTCTCCTTCTTGAACTTTGTAAACCCCAAGGCCAAACCATGGCATTTCGACTCCATTTGCTAATGTAACCGTATCTTTAATACTTGTGGGCATTTTCATTCCTCCTGAAAAGATTTCTCCGGTAATTCTATTTTCTCATAACTTTCTAGATAAGGAAAATGATTGCTTTTATTTTCTATTCTGCTGATGAGTATGAAATTTCATAAAACTTTTTTGATTTTTGAACCAAATTTGAAGTTATTGTGCCATAATCTATTTTAGGAAGTGGATGTGTGATAAACTGAAAAAGTAAAAGATTAAGAATGGAGTGTATTTGGTGGAACAAGGAATAATACAGGAGAATAAAAAAGCTTCCCTTTTTGGAATGATTTGGAGTCCGGGTGAGCAATTCGGGAGAATCCGGCAAAATCCAAAAATTTTAGTTCCTTTGCTGTTAGTGACAGTACTTTATTTTGTCGGTGCTATTCCGACGGCGCTTTCATTTTCCCTGGATAGCATTGCCGGAATAGAGGAATTGACAGAGGAACAAGCCGAAATTGCTTTAATGGTTGCAAAAACTGTCATGATTGCCGGCAGCTTGATCATCCCGGTGCTGGCAGCCCTGTTTAATACCGTTATTCATTTAATTATCACATCTATTGCTAAGAAAAAAGTGACATTTAAGCAGTTGTTTTCGATGAATATTTATATTTTCTTCATCGGTACATTAGGTTTTCTGCTGAACGCATTAATACAACAATTCACCGGTACGTCTTCTGATGTGTTTATTACCAGTCTTGCCGGTGTACTTAACAGTGAATCACCTATTTTGGCATCCTTTGAAGTATTTACTATTTGGCAGCTTGTATTGACAGCAATCGGTTTGAATAAAGTTGGACAATTGCCAAAGAACGCGTCATTGATTATTGTTATTATTTTCTTCTTAATATCATTGGGCTTGGCAGCTGTTGGTGCTTTATTACCATCTTAAAATTTGGGTTGGCAGCAGCCAGTAAATAACTATCGGGGGTAGCAGGAGTATAATGAACAAGAAAAAAATATGGATTGGAATCAGCGTTGGTGTTTTAATCCTGATCATGGCAGGTGTCAGTGTTTTTCGTGCCGTTATGTCAAAGGCTCCGGAAGTAACTGCTGAAGAAGCAAAGGTCGGGGAAATTTCAGCTGCAATTATGATTCCCGGCACTTTAAAGCTTCAAAACGAACAAGCTGTCTATCCGGCGCCTGAGTTGGGCGAAATAAAAGAAATTTACGTTAAAGAAGGGGATACCGTAAAAAAAGGACAGCTTTTGGCAAAACGGGAAAACCCTCAGTTAAAAATGCAAATTGAGCAAAATAAGCTGACCATTGAGTCAACTAAATTGCGTTTGAAAAAAATTGATAAGCAATGGGATCAATTAAATGTTGAACTGAACCAATTGGCTAAACAAATTGGAGCGAGAGAAGCTGAAAGGCAGTTGGCTCCTCAATATGAACAGCTCAGAATGGAAGCAGATTTGGCTAACCTGGAATTAAATCAGGCACTGCTGCAAAAAGATGTACTTGCTGAACAGGAAAAGGATTTGGAGATTACAAGTTCCATTGACGGAACTGTTATTACCGTAAATCAAGAGGCAGCATGGGGGTCATCATCGTTCCGGGAACCGGTTATTGTTGTCGGCACATTGGATAAACTTGCCGCAACAGGGTATTTGTCTGAATATGACGCGATAAAGGTAAAAAAGGGCCAAAAAGTCACTTTGCAGTCTGACACTGCACCTGATGTAAAATGGGAAGGTGTTGTAAGTAAAGTCAGTATGCTTCCGCAACAGGGCGGATTAGACATGGAGGGCCAAGCTGTACAATACCCGGTTGAAGTCATGATTACAAGTGAAAATATTAATTTAAAGCCTGGATTTCAATTAATCATGCAAATTGAAACAGAGACGAAGGAAGCATTAATTATTCCGATTAATGCTGTTAAATATGAGAGCAAAAAAACTTACGTTTATAAAATTGAAAAAAATATTGCCAGAAAAACAGAAGTGCAATTAGGCATTTCCTCCGGGAATAAAATTGAAATCCTTAACGGATTAAAGGCCGGTGACAAGGTCATTGTTAATCCGTCTGATAAGATAACTGACGGTTTGGAAGTGACCGTTAAATGATTTCTTTAGAGGGGATAACAAAATCATATGAAGTCGGCAAAGAAAAAATTGATGTGCTAAAAAACATTGATTTATACGTGGAATCGGGAGAGTTTACAGCCATTATGGGCCCTTCCGGTTCCGGGAAATCAACTTTGATGAATATTATCGGCTGTCTGGACAAGCCGACAAAGGGCCGTTATTTTCTAGACGGAGTTGACGTCTCCGAATACAAAGAAGTAGAACTGGCCAGGGTCAGAAATACTTCTATCGGGTTTGTTTTTCAGCAGTTTCATTTGTTGCCGCGTTTAACCGCATTAAAGAATGTCGAATTGCCGATGATTTACAAAGGAATAGGAAAAAGAGAACGGCAGGAACGGGCAGAAGAAGCTTTGAGAAAAATGGGCCTGGAAGATCGGATGGATCATCTTCCGAATGCTCTTTCGGGGGGACAGAAGCAGAGGGTTGCAATTGCGAGGGCCATTGTGAATGAGCCGAAACTGATTTTGGCGGATGAGCCCACCGGTGCACTTGATACAAAAACGAGTCAATCGATCATGGAGCTGTTTTCCCGCCTGAATGATGAGGGAACCACAATCATTGTTGTTACCCATGAGCCCGAAGTAGCCGCATTTGCAAGGAGAATCATTATGCTTCGGGACGGGGAAATTGTTACCGGAGAGCAATATTCAGGGGGACTGGGCTGATGACTTTTTCCGAAAATATTAAAATGGCATTCAGTTCCCTGTTTGCCCATAAACTAAGATCGATTCTTACGATGCTCGGTATTGTTATCGGCGTCGGTGCGGTCATTATCGTTGTGGCAATCGGCCAGGGCGGTGAAGCGGCTTTAAAATCTGAAATAGTCGGCTCTGGGAATGCAATTGAAGTGTTTTATTCTCCAAGCGAGGAGGAGCTTCGCGCCAATCCGAATATACTCATTCAGCCGGCATTTACAGAGGATGATATAAGAATTCTGGAACAGATTCCGGAGGTCAAAACAGTTGTTGCTTCCAGTTCTTCCTTTTCATCTGTTTCATATCAGGGGAATAAAGCTGACAGCACTTTAATCGGCATTAATCAATCCTATTTTGATATTTATGATATGAAAATTGAGAACGGTAAAAAATTTTCCGCCAGTGATTTTATCAGTGGAAACAGGGTCGCTCTAATATCGCAGTCTTTAAAAGAAGAACTTTTTGAAAATGACAGTCCGATTGGGAAAGTGGTGCGGATAGGCACACAGCCTGTTGAAATAATCGGGGTTTTGGAAAAACCAGGCGGTATTTTTTCTTTGAATACAAAAGATATTTATGTTCCTTTTAATACCTGGAAAATGATAACAGGAAAAGATCATATAACCCAAATTACATTGCAGGCGGTTTCTCAAGATGTAATTACGACTGCGGGTGAAAAAGCGGCTTTTCAATTAAATGCATTTCATAATACAGAGGATTCCTATCAAGTCCTTAATTCTGAGTCCCTGGCCGAGGTGATTGGACAAATTACCAGGATAATGACGCTTATTATCGGAAGTATTGCCGGTGTGTCATTATTTGTCGGTGGAATCGGGGTTATGAATATTATGCTTGTCTCCGTTACCGAGAGAACACGGGAGATTGGCATTCGAATGGCATTGGGGGCAACGAGGATGCAAATTCTTACCCAGTTCTTAATAGAAGCGACGATTCTCACTTTAATCGGTGGAATTATCGGTATATTCTTTGGATGGGGGGTCGCAGCCATCGTTGCCGCGTTTGCCGGCTGGCCATCACTAATCTCCTGGCAGGTAGTAGTAATAGGGGTTTTATTCTCCACGGCAATCGGGATTACTTTTGGTCTGCTTCCGGCCAATAAAGCGTCCAAACTAGATCCGATCGAGTCGTTAAGATATGAATAATAATTAAGTGTGAAAAAGGGGTTGTCTGATAAGTCCCCGAAATAAAAGCAGGTGAAGAGAAACTGTTTGTTTTTCTCCACTTGCTTTTCTATTATTTGGATTATATTTTCCGAAAACGGCTGGCGGATGCCTGTTACTTTCAGTATATGGTGATCCTTTTCTTCGGAAAAGGGCTTTTGTATTTATCATGTAATAGAAGTTGTCAATTTAAATTTTACACTCAAGAACTCCTGTCCGTCTTTGAAGGACTTCTTAAAGGAGTTACAACTGACAATAGTTTGGCGGCTATTCTCGTCTTTTGTCGCAATCAATCCAGAGTTTTGAATCATCGGGATTATATTTTAGAGTGATCGAACATAAGGGTTGCTTTCTTGCTTGCTCCCAAATATTCATCATGAACAGTGGATGGAGATTTAAGTAAGTTGACATCTTTCTGAAAAACAGACTTTGATATAATTAAAGCGGGACAGTTACCGGGCTTCTGTTTTCACCCTGCAGACTGAAAGTATGAAGAAAACAGAATAAAACATAGTGTGGTGGAATAAACAATGAAGAAAAGAACAAACAAGACGAAGAAAAAACTTATTCTCTATGCCCTGATAGTAGTAACGCTGTCTTTGGCAATTTCAGCCTGCACCAAGAATGGAGAGGACCTTAAGGATTATAACCAGGTTGCTGTGGATGGAAAGGCCGTTACTCTTGAAGAAGGTGACATTTTATTTGCCTCAGTCTGGAATGAGGACGAGTACACCTTCAAGGGGGATGAACTTGATAAGCAGCCCTATCTCTATGGCGGGGTTACGATAGGGAGCAAACTCGATAAAGTTTTGGATGAATTCGGCGTCAAGCCGGGGTATGCATATGTTGACAGAGAAATTGACAGATCGGACGGCGAGACTGATATTATTAAAGAGGAGTACAAGGATCTGGATTTCTTTGAGAATGAAGGTGTACTTGATGCCTGTTTCATATTTGCCTATCAGAAGGTTGATGACCAGTGGATATTGCTTGAAGCCGGGGAAGTGGGAGAGATCATGGAAACGATGACGGCTGACAAGGAGACGATCCTTTATAATATAGATTTTTGCGGCGGGAAATTGGCCAGCGAAGAAAGAGTAAACGAGAAAGAAGTAATCAGCTTTAAAGTAATAAGCGTGGATCAGAGATAGCAGGCTTCACATATTTTTAGCTGTAACTGAATACCGGAAAAGAAGTCAGATCTTCTTTAATGAAAAAGAAAAGTTATGGTTTTGTTTCTAAGGATGAATTTGCGGATCAGAGATTTTCAGATTCATCTTTTAAAGATATGCCGGATATTTTTAGAAAACTTCCAGAATATTTGAATAGAATATATATTGCTTTGAGTGTGAACGGGATATTATCAGGATGGTTCATCTGATGGATGATGCAATTGGAGAGTGAGTTCCTTGGAGGGGCGATATAAAATCTTAAAATGTGTCATTACAACAGAGGCCGCAAGCCGGATATTGGAGGAGAGATGCAAGGGAAACAGAGGACTCGGATGCAGAAAGTCAGAGTTGTGAAAGAGGGCCAAGGGGTATATTTGAGGGGATGACGGGTGTTTGTTGGAATTCATATCAGGCGAATCTAAATATATAGAAGTCTGACTTTTCGATCTAATGTTGTGCTTCATCCATGAGAGTATCTTTTTCATAAAAGACGAGGGACTCCTTTCGAGTACCCTCGTTATTTGTTTGGCGGTTATTGAAACATATTTCCGCCTTGTTGCTGCATTCCTGTTCCCGCTGCAGGAGCAAAGGAATTTTGCATAATTTGCATGTCCTGATCTGAAAATTGGGGGACTTGATAAAAGCCTTTGTGGTTTTGGTATAAAAACAGTTCATAAGCCATTTCCAAATAGTTAGGGATACTATCCTGGAGAATCCTGCGGACGACCGGATTTGTACACTCTGAAGCAGCGATTGTCATTGTTCCGGCAAGGCTTTTCATGCAGGACATCATGATCCCTGACAGACACTTATCTCCCAACTGGCTCAGGTCTTGATTCGGTGTCGTCGGTTGGGAAGGTGTTAATCCATACTGGACTTCGTTAGAAATTTTCATTTCATAAGTACCTGTCGGATGAGATGGGTCTTGTCCTGTTTTAAGCGATTCGACGGTAATATTATATTGGTCTGTTATAAATTGACGTTGCCGCTGGAGAATATTTTTTAATTCAGGGTCTTTTATATATTGTTCACACATTAAATACTCATTCAAAGTACTGACAATTCCCGACAATAGGGCATGAGTATCAAGAAGTTCATGGGCACTGTGATTTTTGGAAAAAGAGGCCGCCATTGATGTTCCCATATGATTCATGTTTTGCTGAAAATGATTGTGTTGCTGTTGCATGATTCAACCTCCATCATAATGGTTAGGAGCGGCATAAAGGACCGCACATAATGTAGTATGGATTTACTCTGAATGGTTCATGCAAGGAGAAGAAGATGGAAGATCACGCAATAAAAGGAGCTTTAAATTATTTTTTTGGCTTTTTTGAAACATGGGGATTATCTGTAATCCAGAATCTCCACGGATAATCCCGTGCTTCGCCGCTATTGTCAATGCCGATTCGTTTTCCTTGGGAAATATTTTTCGGAGTTTTTCCTTTTGCAAGGAGCAAGGGAGGAGCGGTAAAAGAACGTCCGTAATCCTCCATTGAAATGCCGAGTGCTTTTGTCAATTTTCCCGGTCCGTTTGTCAGGTTGTATATATCATTCGTTTTTCTTCGTCGCTTCATTAACTGAATACCGCACAGAGGCTCCAATGCCCTGATTAGAACTGCTTCCGGTTTTTCAGGCGGTCCGCTGACCACGTTTACAAGACAGTGGGTGTGCATGATATATGTGTACGAAAGACCGGCCTGTTTGAACATGATTTCCGTTCTTTTTGTGCGCCGGTTTCCAAAAGCATGGGAGGCACGGTCTTCCGGTCCGATATATGCTTCTGTTTCCACAATATATCCGGCGGAAACACCTTCCTCTGTTTCTTTAATAAGTATGCAGCCAAGGAGTTCTTGTGCAAGCTTCAATGTCGGCAATGAGAAGAATTCTTCATCTAAAACCGGACAGGTAAGTTCGCGGTTTTCAGAAATCATCAATTTGTATGACTTCATAAGCAACCTCCTGTTATGAATCTTTTTAGATTATATCTGTTCATAAGAAAAAAACAAAGAGGCTGTCCGCATATTGACGGACAGCCCTATGTATTCAGTGATGATTAAAGTGATGTAATAAAATTTAAAATAAAGAAAGAAAAAGCCGCAAGCAAAGCTGAAATGGGGAGGGTAATAAACCATGTAATGATCATCCTTTGGGCTGTTCCCCATTTTACTCCTTTAATGCGATGTGCACTGCCCACCCCTAGAATGGATGATGAAATAACATGGGTAGTACTGACCGGAAGATGGATAAAGGTTGCTCCGAAAATAACCATAGCCCCGGTTAAGTCGGCTGCAACTCCGTTGACAGGACGGATTTTCATTATTGTCCCGCCTACTGTTTTTATAATTCTCCAACCGCCTGCAGAGGTTCCAAGTCCGATTGCGGTGGCACAGGCAAATTGCACCCAAAATGGAATCTCGGTTGTTGTTACATAATTGTTGGCAATTAGCGCCATTGTAATGATTCCCATTGCCTTTTGGGCATCGTTTGTTCCATGGGTATAGGCCTGCAAGGAAGCGGTCAGGATTTGAAAGTATCGGAATTTCCTGTTTGTCTTCGTTAAATTATCATTGTCTTTAAAAATAATTTTAAAAACGCTGTATACAATAAATCCGATGACAAAAGCAATAATCGGTGAAAAAATCAGTGCTTGAATAATTTTTAAAAAACCGGAGTAGTTTAACGCATTAAATCCTGCTGCACCAATAGCGGCTCCGGCGATGGATCCGATGATTGCATGCGATGAACTGGATGGTATTCCGTAATACC
>JANWJP010000095.1 GCA_025451895.1 Robertmurraya sp. | reverse complement strand
TACGAAGAACGGAAAAGTTGCTGATTATATTCCTGAACTGGGGAAAGCCAGTCCCGGTGATTTATCGATTGCGATGAGCTTTGTTGACGGCCGCTCCTTGTCTGCCGGGGATATTGACAAGAAGTTTACTTTGCAAAGCATTTCAAAGGTGCTTAGTCTGGCCCTTGTCCTGATGGATCGGGGAATTGACCCGGTTTTTGAGAAGGTGGGAATGGAACCGACAGGCGATCCGTTTAATTCAATTGCAAAGTTGGAAACAATGGCTCCGGCAAAGCCGTTAAATCCGATGATTAACGCCGGGGCTCTTGTCGTAACGAGTATGATTAAAGGAAATTCGGTGGAAGAACGGTTCAACAGGTTGTTGAGTTTTGTCCGGAAACTTGCGGATGATCCGGAAATTGGTCATAGCGAAAAAGTGGCCCGTTCGGAATTTGATACGGCAGATTTAAACCGGGCATTGTGTTATTTTCTCAAGCAGCATAAGGTGATTACAGAGGATACTGAATCATTAATGGATCTTTATACAAAACAATGTGCCATTGAAATGGACTGTCATGATTTAGCACGGATCGGGATGATTTTCGCAAATGACGGAGCCGAACCGCGCAGCGGAAAGCAACTCGTGCCTGAAGATATCGCAAGAATTTGCAAAACATTTATGGTCACATGCGGAATGTATAATGCTTCCGGTGAATTTGCCATAAAAATTGGCATTCCGGCCAAAAGCGGAGTTTCCGGCGGAATTATGGGCGCAGTCCCGGGGAAATTTGGAATTGGCATATTCGGCCCTGCTTTGGATGAGAAAGGAAACAGCATCGCAGGAATCAAGCTTCTTGAGCTTTTGTCGAAAAATTACCGTCTCAGTATGTTTTGAACAACATCCTGGAGAATTGAAAAAACGCAGAGCGAACAAGGACTCTCTACGTTTTATAACGGCTTCGGATAAGCCTGTGATTCTTTCCCTTTAAAATATTAAAATGGCGGCTAAGCTTAAAGCAATTCCTGTGGTGAAGAGGGGTGTGCCTATTCTTATTTTTTTCCGGCGCAGTTTTTCAGTTCGTTTGGAATTTCATCATCGGTTGCCAGTTTCCGGAAGTTGCCCTTGATTTGCAGATATTGGATGGCTCCAATGATGATAAGGATTAAGGATACAATGATCAAAAAATAGAACCAAAACGCTCAACATCTCTTTTACTTGATTTATGTATTTTTGGCGACAGACTTTTTCAAAAAATGAGCGGGAACGCAGCGGGAACTTATACAATATCCAGCCGTTTATAAATCGTGAATGGTGACCTCGTAAGCCGTTAGACGAATCCGTTCGAGTACCAAGGCGACTTGTATACTTTTTCACACTTTGTTACCTACAAAGTTAAGGGTTGCTGACACTTCCCAACTCATTTCGGGTGCATAAGCACCCATGAAGGTATCTACCCGGATCCCCTCAAAGCTGCTTATGCATCTAAATATTTATCGGCAAACGGAACCTCGATTTCGGCGGTATAATTCACTTTATCTATCTTACTGGATAATTGTGAAAAGGTGAAAAGGTGACAGGCACCTTTTAATAGAATAGAATACATAGGACAGGATTCGGTAAAAGGAGCTATGGACCCGTGAATATTTCAATTCTATATGAAGATAATCATTTGCTGGTTGTTGAAAAGCCGGTTAATGTACCGGTTCAGGAAGATTCGTCCCGTGATAAAGATTTGTTGACGATTTTAAAAGAGGATATTAAAGTGCGCTATCAAAAGCCGGGAAATGTCTATTTGGGGCTTGTTCACCGCCTTGACCGGCCGGTAGGAGGGGCAATTGTATTCGCTAAAACCTCCAAAGCCGCATCGCGTTTGGCAGATTCTTTGCGGAAACAGGAATTTGACCGAAGTTATTTGGCTGTTGTCCGTGGAACACCGCAAAAAAAGCAAGCTGTGCTGGAGCATTATTTGAAAAAAGATACCCGCAAAAATCAAGTCTCGGTTGTTTCGGCCGGTGAAAAAGGCGCCAAAAAAGCAAAGCTTGAATATGAAGTTCTTGCCGGCACCGGGGAGTTAAGTTTGCTGCATGTAAAATTGTACACAGGCAGATCCCATCAAATTCGCGTACAGCTTTCTTCCATTGGCTGTCCTTTATACGGGGATCAGAAATACGGAAGTAAAGTAAACAGCCCGGGCCAGCAAATAGCCTTGTGGGCCTTTTCTTTAAAATTTCCTCATCCGGTCAAGAAGGAACCGGTCATGCTTCATTCGCTGCCGCCAAACACTTATCCTTGGAATGTTTGGCCGGATATATTGGAAAACCTCGCTCATTAATTAGTTATTTTTACAGGGGCAAAAAAATAAAACGCCCCTGTTTATTTATTTTTCGAAGGAAAAAATATCCCCCACAGATAAAAGTCATTTATCTTAAGTACATCCTTTGATTCAGTTATTCCCGGTACATTTTAATATGAATAAAATTAATGTCTTTTTATGTTTCAAACTTTACATTTTTTAGCAAATTCGGTGCCCTGTTTCACAGATTCTAAGCATAAGCGGCCGTTGCCGGGGACAATTGGCTTTTGAATAAATCTGATATTTTTAAAAAAACCTTTAATCGCTCTTTTTAACCTTGTATTACGAGGTAACCTTGTGATACGATGTAATGCAGATAAGCGGTACAGGAGGTGAGGTGTCGTGGATAGGGAAATTATGAAGGGCAGTATTGATATATTGCTATTGTCATTGGTTAATCAGCGTGATATGTACGGTTATGAAATGGTAAAGACTTTAAAAGAGCTTAGCGGTGATTTGTATGAAATGAGCGAGGGCACTCTATATCCCGCCCTGAAAAGATTGGAGAACAAGGGCTGGCTCCGGTCATATTGGCAAAGTTCTGAAACTGCCGGCAGAAGAAAATACTATCAAATTACGAAAGACGGGAAAAGGGCTTTAGGCAAAAAGCTGAAAAACTGGCGGCAAATTAATCAGTTGATAAATGTTTGTTCGGAGGGAGCATCGTGGATAAAAAAATTGAAGCTTACGTAGAGCAAATTGTGAACGGGCTTCATTGCAGCCGGACGGACAAGGAAGACATAAAGGATGAATTAAGGGATCATCTTTCTTTGCTTAAAAAGGAATTTTTGGCTGAAGGCATGTCTGAACAGGAAGCTGCGGAAAAAGCTGTAAAATGCTTCGGATCACAGGATTTATTAATTGAAGGCTACAGGGAAAATTTATTTCCCGGATCCCGTCCGGTGTACATAGGAGCATCGGTTTTATTTATCATTTATTCATTTTCTGTTCTGAATATATTAATCTTTGAACGGTTGCTTGTGCGCATGATTCATATTTTGAGAGGAGAAACTTTCAATATTTATTTTTGGACTCCGCCAAATTCGAACGGCTATTTTGACTTAGATGTGTGGTTGTGGAACGCCAATCTCGTTCCCTTTAAAAATACGATCATGTACATAACCGAAGCTGAAAGATTTAATAGTAATTATGTTTTTGACAATACCGTTGGAAATATTGCTTTATTTATTCCTTTAGGCATCCTTTTACCTTTTTTATTTAAAAAATACCATAAATTTTCTGAGTTGGCAGCGGCGGGGATTCTTATCAGTTTTATGGTGGAAGCAATTCAAATAATTTTAAGAATCGGTCAGTTTGATATTGATGATATTATCTTAAACTCTTTGGGAGCAGTGATAGGTTATTTGTTATTTAAGACGATTAAGTTCATTTATTCAAGTAAATTTTTTCATATGATGACTCTGAAACTGAAATGGAAATAAGAGCGGGACGCTGTCCGGTCTGGAAATATTCCTTTTGAAAAAAATAGTTGTTAATTAAAATGTTTATTACTGAGAATGGGGTATTGCAATAATGAAACGCTTCGTTAAAGCCGGTTTGGTTCTTGCGACGGCTCTATATTTATTGATTCTGGTTAACTTTATTTTATTAAAATCCTTGTATGTTACAGATATCGGCGGGAAGATGGCATTTGTAATCAATCGTTATTATTGGGACAGCCATAACTTTATTCCGTTTAAGACGATTACTGAATATTTATTATCTGATCATATTCCTCTAATTATTCGTATTGAAAATTTGCTCGGAAATATTATTGGATTTGTTCCGTTTGGTTTTCTTCTTCCTTCGATTATGAAAAAGTTTTACAATTGGAAAAGAGTTCTGGCTGCGACCTTTGCCCTCAGTTTAACGTTTGAAATGGCCCAGCTTGTTTTCAGACTGGGAAGTTTTGATGTGGATGATCTAATTTTAAACACATTGGGAGGAGTCTTTGGATTTTTCCTCTATAAACTCGCAGTGCAAATTGCAAAACATCTAAAAAACAGATTAAAAGAATCATAAACATGAACCTTGGTTTAAAAAACAAAATCCAACAACAAACCACAAACCCGGAATCAGAAAAAAATGATCGCCGGGTTTTTTATACTTACTCTTCTGACAAATAAGCGAAACCTTTTGTTTGTTTTCATTTGCTTGAAGGTGCCTGTCACCGGCCTTTCGTTTGCTTTCATTTATTTGAAGGTGCCTGTCACCCTATTTTCTCATGAATTTCTAATACTACTTTAAATATGTTTTAAGATTGTAAATTTATCTTAAAGATAGCAGTTGGAAAGTTTGCATGAAATTAACAGGGGATGGTGAGGAGAGTGGTGTTGGAAATTTTCACCCGCAGGGAGCAGAAGTATTTGATTGCCATGCAGCAGTATGAAATGCTTGTGAATTTGATGGCACCTTATATGCTCTATGACAAATTTGGGGAGAAGGGGAGGTATACAGTAACAAGTTTATACTTTGAAAATCGCAGTCAGCAAATCTATTATGAAACGAAAAATAAATTGGAGTTCAGGCAAAAATTAAGGCTGCGAATTTATGATGACACAGACATAGACGGTACAGCGTTTTTTGAAGTAAAGCAAAAGCATAACAGGGTAGTAAATAAAAGACGGACGGCACTCCCTCTTAAAGAAGCTTATCGCTATCTGTATCAGCCGTTGGATCGGCTTGAGAGTTATCGTCCATCCAATGTTCTAATCATGAAAGAGATTCATCATTTCCGCACATTGTACAGGCTGAAACCGGAGATGGTTGTGTCCTATGACCGCCATGCTTTTCACTGTATTGATGATCCTGACTTAAGGGTTACTTTTGATTTAAATTTGCGGTGCCGCAATAGTGATCTCAATATTGAAACCGGTCCTTACGGGGAAAATTTTATTGACAAAAATCTGGTTGTACTTGAAGTGAAAGTGTCTCACAGTGTTCCGCTTTGGCTGACACGGTTCCTTCAGAAGCTGGACTGTGAGCAGAGAAGTGCATCAAAGTTTTGCACGAGTCTTGAGCTTTTAAAAGGGGATGTATTACCCGGAAATATACAAAGAGAAAAAGTAATGATAGGAGTAGGATAAGAAATGGAATTTTTAAGCAATTTATTTTCGGCGGGACAAACAGGGGAGGCGTCGCTGTTGATGACTGTTGCCGCCATGATGGTGGCGGGAGTGCTCAGCTTTGTGATTGCCCAGGTTTATCAATTGACTTTTAAAGGGGAGCGGTATTCACAATCGTTCGTTCATACAATCATCATTTTAAGTATTGTTGTATCCATTGTGATGAATGTGGTCAGCAGTAATGCCGGCGTTGCCTTTGGATTATTTGCGATTTTTTCGCTCATTCGTTTTCGCAGTGCAGTCACAGATGCAAAGGATATTTCCTACATCTTCTTTGCCCTAAGTGTCGGGATGACTGCGGGACTTTACCAGCTGTGGTTGGCGATTTTACTGACTATATTCGCAAGTGCCGTGATTTATATCCTTTATAAGTTCGATTATGGCAAGGGAAAGGATGCCCAGATTTTAAAAATTACCGTTCCGGAAAATTTAAACTATGAAGATATGTTTGCTGATATCTTTGAAAAATACACGGACTCCCATGTTCTTCGCAAAGTGGAGACGACCAATCTTGGCACAATGCTTTTATACACGTTTGCGGTCCGGTGCAAAAACGACACGAAGGAGCAGGATTTGTTGAATGAGATAAGAGCCCGCAATGCCAATTTAAAGGTATCGATATCCTATTTGCAAACCGCAGAGTAAAATGAAGGTCAGAATTCCGGAAGCCGAATGCAGGAAACCTGAAGCCGGATGCCGGCAAGAGGTCAGAAGGACGAGTCGGGATATCAGATTTGAGAAGAAGAACCGGAAACCGGATATCAGATGTAAGAAGTAAGAGCCGTTAAACCTGCCGGAGAAAACGGAAACCGACAATTATATACTGTTTATCTAAAAACCGGCTGCACAAGAAAGCCGGTTTTTAATATAGTCCTCTTACGCTTTTCCGGCAGCTCGCAGGGTGTCTTCCAATAGTTCATTCCATTTCTTGCACCTTTTGATTCACATAATATTCCTCTTGAGTTATGACTCCTCCCTCTTTCCTGGCCGTCATCTTTTGTGAAAACTCCCGCCAATTTTTGGAATTCACAATTTCTCCCGAGCTTGTCAGCTTTTTGAGTTTCCAAACCCCGGGTAAGGTCATATATTATTGAAAACCTTATTTGATGGTGGTGGAGTGATGTATAAAATCAGCTTGTGTATGATTGTGAAAAACGAAGAAGAAGTTTTGGCCCAATGCCTCGACAGTGTAAAAGATATTTGTGATGAAATCATTATTGCAGATACAGGATCCACAGACAGAACGAAGGAAATTGCGGGGAAATATACGGACAAAATATATGACTTTGAGTGGATTGATGATTTTTCTGCAGCGAGAAACTTTGCTTTCAGCAAGGCAACAATGGACTATATTTTGTGGCTCGATGCAGATGATGTGCTCCTCGGGGAGGATCAGGAAAAATTAAAGAAATTGAAGAAAGAGTTGACGGCGGATGTGGACGCAGTTTCGATGCTGTATCATATTGCCTTTGATGAATACAATCAGCCGGCCTTCAGTTACCGGAGATACCGGCTTGTGAAAAGGGAGAAAAATTTTCAATGGCAAGGAGCCGTGCATGAGTATTTGGCGGTGAGCGGAAATTTGTTTGATTCCGATGTGGCCGTTACCCATCGAAAGGATAATAAATCAACGAAAAATGCCCAAAGTGACCGAAATTTGAAGATTTATGAAAAAAGGCTGGAAAAAGGAGAACGGTTCAGTTCGAGGGATTTCTTTTATTATGCTAATGAACTGAGGGATCACGGCCAATTTGAAAAGGCGATTCGCTATTATGAAAAAGTATTGGACGATGAGACCGGCTGGACGGAACAAAAAATCAATGCCTGTATAAATATGGCCTCATGTTACCGGAGTCTTGGAAACTTGGAAAAGGAAATAGATGCTCTTATAAAGACAATTTCTTATGATGTCCCATGGCCTGAAGTTTCTTGCCGTTTGGGTGATTTATATCAGGAAAGGGAATTGTACGATAAAGCTGTAATTTGGTACCTCCTGGCCACTGAAGTGGATGTTGACAACCGCCTGGGTTTTAGACAGCCTGCCTATTCGACCTGGTATCCTCATATGCAGCTTTGTGCTTGTTTTTGGAAAAAAGGCGATTATGAACTTGCTGCCGCTTACAATAAAAAAGCGAAAGAATACAGACCGAACGATCCGGTCATCTTAAAAAATGAAAAATTCTTTGCTGAGTTTTTTTCGAAAAAATAGCCAGGCAAATCCCCTTTTCCCGGATTGACGGAAAGGGGATTTCCTTCATTTGGGAGCCTTCCGGCTGAAGCCTGTTTTTATTAAATGTACAGGCCGTTTTCAAAGGGTTCTTTGATTTTGTTGCGATACAAATCTTTGTAATGATTGATTTTTGCTAAAATATCATGTTTGTTTTGAACAATCATGGCTTCCTTCCCGATTATTTTGCTGCCGATGCTTTTTTCGTCGGTTCCGATAATGCAGTTTTCCAAATGGATAGATTGGATAAAATCGAATACTTTGAAACGGTAGCCTAAGGCAATAAAAGGAACATCCGCACCAAGGGAAATGAAATTTGCGTGCAGTTTAAGATTTATGGTGAAAGTAAAGTTTTTTATGATCCTCATCAGTTCATTTTGGCGGCGAAGCACTTTATCAAATATGACATTTTCTTTTTTAATTAGTTTGGAATACAGTTGTTCGATCGGGGCCAGGTCGGTTTTCCAAACAGAGTATAAGTAGATAAGGTATCCTTTTTCCAAAAGGTGATTTAAAGCGGCAGCCAGTTCATCTTCAACGAGAGATTCATTTTGGCCGTAAATATAATTGTAACTTGTTCCCCAATTAACACCGACTATTTTTTCATGAGTTGTCAGTCTGGAATCAGGGAGCAAAGGGTCTGCCTGTGCACCTGACTGATGATCGAGGAGAAAGGCAGGATCGCCGCTTATAAAAGCATGTTTATCAACTCCGTATTGTTCCAGCACCTTTAAGGTCAGCGGTCCCCGCACGCCGGCCCATACACTTTTCTTAAAAACATGCTCAATTTTCGACAGAAGGTGATTTGTAACAGGAACATAAATCTCTTTATTGCTGTTTAACCGGCCAATATCATTTTTTGGCAGCCAATCAATTCCTGTTCCCCATATCATTATTTTTTTGCCCAAAGCCAGACAATTGTGGAGGAAATCAATGACAAAGGGGTGCACGTAGTGTTTGTATCCACCCAGGATGGAGCCTCCTCCGAGAACAATCAGGTCATAAGATCCGGGTGAGACATTTTTTAAATAACGGTATTCAATATTGGCAAAATCAACCTGATAGGTGTCGCCCAGTTTGTTTGTATATTCCTTGAAGAGATCATACATTAATTCATCGCCCAGGTTCTTATAGCCAATCCAGCCGATATAGAGCACTTTTTTCAAGTTTCATCTCTCCCTGTAACGATGATTATTTAAGCGGGGAATTTTTAATTTTTTGCAGGCACAAATGTTTGTAATGGTTTGCTTTAAAGCTGCCTGCCCCTTTTGTAATCAGATATTTCTCATGCTTTTCCCCGAGTTGGAGGCATTTTTCAAAAGCGGCCAGGGCTGACGGATATTCCCCCTTTTGATACAGGATGAGCCCTTTCATAAAATGCAGATCCACATAGTCAGGGTAGAGAAGCAGAGCTTTTTCAATACCGGGCCAGGCTCCTTCATGGCTTCCTGTTTTAAGTAAAATGTCGTATTTTAAACGGTATAAAATGGCCGGCGGCATGCTTGAAAGCTTAAGGAAACCCAAAATTGATTGATTAATATAGGAAAAGGCAGTCTGATAGTCTTCTTTTCGATAAAATTCACTTGCAAGATGGTATTCAATCCAGGGACTGTGGTCAGTATTTTTCAGTTCCTTCATAAGAAGTTGCAGGTTACGGCGGGATTTGTTTTTACGTTCTGTCATCTCTTTTAAATAGCCGTAATGATGGACGGGAATTTCTAAAGTGCCAATGTTATCCTTTGATTGGAGATGCCGGGGCAATTCCGGTGACTCGTGTATCCGGTTGATAAATCTGATTCCTTCATGGTTTCGAAACAGGCGGGGTTGGTAATACAAATAAACTTGATCCTTTTTAACGGGAAGGGAGTCTCCGTAATAATTGAAGACCGGCAGCAAAAGCATGGCTGCCTTTGTATTGGAAACGGTTCTGAGCAATTCTTCGCTTTTTCCTGATTCAAGTTCTTCATCGGCATCGAGCCATAAAATCCAATCCCCCTTTGCTTTCGTTAAGCCAAAGTTCCGTGCTTCGGCAAAATGATCATTCCATTGATATGAATAGACGTATGCCCCGTACTTATGACAAAGTGCAACCGTACCATCGGTTGAACCTGTATCAACGATGATGATTTCTTTAGCCAAATCGTGAACACTTTTTAAACAGCGCTCAATAAGTTCTTCTTCATTTTTAACAATCATGCAAACAGAAATGCCCGGATTAGGCATTGGACAAATCACTTCTTTCATACTTCGTTAAAAAAAGGACAAATTTCTCAGGGATGCGGATGGAAAGGAATATTTTCCTAAAATCACAGTTTAACCCGGAATTTGTCTAAAATTTTTGCTTGCAGCTTCAAAGGCATTCATACAAAGCATCTGGGAGAAGCCGTCTGCAAGCATGGATGAAAAATTTTTTTACAGAGAAGAAGCCCCCGGTGAATTACTGATAATATGTTAGAATCTGAGATATTATTTTCTTGCATTGTTCCTTATTTTTCGTATTTTGAAATGAATAGTGGCGGATCATATGTTTTAATTCTTTAAGTAATCTTAAGGTCATATTTTGCTTATTTTGAAATACAACCTTTTTGTCAGTATCGGGGAAGATTTGTTCATAAAGATAGGAACGATAAAAAAGGTGCATGTGAATTTTTTCAATTAATACCAAGGAAACGATCAGCTTTTTTTCCGCAGCAATTTTTTCACGCCGGGGGGCATCTTCTTGGGAAAGCACATATAAAAATTCAGTTAAATAATTCATAAAGGATTCGAAAGATTCAAGGTAGTTTATTTCACTCTTGACAAAAAAATCCTCTATGGAAATATACTTTTTATCCAAGGTGCCCCTCCTTTTCTGGCTTTTTAACTTTTTTCGACAGAAGTCTCTCATCCTCAAGGAATGTGCAGGGCGTAGCCCAGTGAGTAGGTGGGAGATGAATGTCGGTTGGCTTTAGCCAAAGTTTTTGATATAATAATCATAAGAACATACGTTTGTGGTTAGGTAAGGTGATTTGATATGACTAAGCAAAATATAGCTTATAAATATCGCTTATTGCCGGATAAAGAGCAAAGAATAATTTTTGCTAAAACTTTTGGTTGTGTTCGCTTTGTCTACAATAAGATGCTGGAAGAACGTAAAGAAATATATGAGAAATTCAAAGACGATAAAGAAACGCTTAAACAACAAGCATTCCCGACACCGGCAAAGTACAAAGATGAATTTCCATTCCTAAAAGAAGTGGATTCTTTAGCTTTAGCAAACGCACAAATCAATTTGCAAAATGCTTATAAGAACTTTTTTGAAAATCGTGCGGAGTTTCCTAAATTCAAAAGCAAGAAAAAGAAACAATCTTATACAACTAACATGGTTAACGGCAATATTAAGCTGGAAAATGGTCATATCAAACTGCCAAAAATCAAAAAGCCAATAAAAATGAAGCAGCATAGAGAAATACCTGCTGAATATAAAATTAAATCTTGTACTATTTCTAAAACAAAGACAGGCAAATACTATATTTCGATTTTGACAGAATACGAGAAAGATATTCAGTCAGTGAAAATTCAGAAAGTTGTTGGCTTGGATTTTGCTTTGGATGGTCTATATGTCGAGAGTGAACAGGGTGAGAAAGCCAATTACCCGCGTTACTATCGGCAAGCCTTAGACAAATTAGCAAAAGCACAACGAATTCTTTCCCGAAGAAAGAAAGGTTCTGCACGATGGGAAAAGCAACGCCTGAAAGTAGCTAAGCTGCATGAAAAGACAGCGAATCAGCGCAGAAACTTTCTTCATCATAAGTCAAAAGAATTAGCAACAAACTATGACGCTGTGATTATTGAGGACTTAGACATGAAAGGTATGTCTCAAGCCCTTAACTTTGGAAAAAGCGTTCATGATAACGGTTGGGGCATGTTCACTACTTTCTTAGAATACAAGCTGAAAAAACAAGGGAAGCAGCTTGTCAAAATAGATAAATGGTTTCCATCTACCAAGAAATGTTCTTGTTGTGGCAAAGAAAAAGAAATTCCATTATCTGAACGTGTATATGAATGTTCTTGCGGCTTTGTATTAGATCGTGATCACAATTCAGCAATCAATATCAAAAATGAAGGATTGCGCTTATTAGCATAAAGAAGACTAACTTTCGGAACGAGAGGGTTAGCTCGGTCAATTTCTTATCGTTAGACAGGATTACCCGAGAAGCCCCCACTTCAAGCAACCCGCAAGGGTGGTAAGTGGAGGGTAGTTCACTTATATTAAACCTATTTGCGGACGAGAGCTCTGCTTAGCTGCTGCCGTCACTGCTTTCATTAAAATCGTCTTCGCTTTCTTCGCTATAGTCACTGTTATTCCCTTTAAAACTGTACTTTTTGAATCCGGATTTCTTTTTGGAACATTTTTCGCAGCAGGATTCTTTGTCCAGGCCAATAACATCCTCCATTTTGAATTGAAGAAGAATTTGCGAGTTTACAATGGTGCGAAGTGTTTTGTTATTACTTTCATTCATGATCAAAAAATCATTCAAACTCTCAGGGCAGGCTTTTAAGAAGTGTTGCAGTTTTTCACCTTCGGCATTTAAGATATGTGACAGTCCAATTTCCTCAAGAGCTATGGAAGAGAGCAATAAATTAATGGTTTCACACCGTTTCAAGGAAATATTTGGAGTGATGTTAGGGATTTTCGGAAGAGACATATTCACGACACCTCAATTTAGTTGTTAAATTTCTAACGGCAGACATATCATTATACAATCTTCTTTAATCTATTTAATCTGCCTAAAATTGGTGCCTGACTATCCGGTATAGTGAAAAAATGTTATAAAATCGAAAAAATCGGAAATGCTTTAAAGCATTTCCGTTTAAAAGAAATTTATGCAATTCGGTGGATGGACCAGACGATCGGATTGTTAGGGCTGCCCAAGTTCAATTCAATGGATAAATCGTCTGCTTCATAAAGCAAGGCAATTTGGTCATTGGCGCTTAATTGTACGTCTGCTGTCAATGTAACGGTACCGTTTCCAAGAATAACTCTTGTTGTCAGCACTAAAAGGGCTATGTTCAATACAGGGAATAAACCGGTTACTAAATCCTCGTTGGTAGTCAGATTTCGGACAATAAATGCCGGATTCACATCGGCTCCTATTCCAATTGTAAGTGCAGCTGTTGTTTGGTAATTGATTGTCGCGGAGATGTGGTATCGCCCGTCAGCCGGTACCGTATAAATTCCGTTTACCTCATCGAAGTCCGGGCTGCCAAAATATGGCGAGGTTACAGTCCAGCCGGTAATTTGTGCACTATCATCAACGTTGGCAGCTGTTGTTATTGCAGAAAATCCTTGCTCAGCAAAGGCGGGTCCGGGCGGTCCTTCAGGTCCGGTTGGTCCGGGCGGTCCTTCAGGTCCGGTTGGTCCGGGCGGTCCCTCAGGTCCGGTTGGTCCGGGCGGTCCTTCAGGTCCGGTTGGTCCGATTCCGCCGCCGGCAGTCAATGAGACGACAGATCTCAACTTACTATCAAGCAGCAATTCCTTCTTTACAGCCATTGCAAGCGTGTCTTGAACGCTGTTGTTTATCTCTAAAATTTCTTCCAGGGTGGCTGCCGGTGTCAGTTCCCCAATGGTTCCCAAAGCCAGTTGTATTTTTTCTCCTTCTGCATTGATGATATGTGCGAGGCTTAATTCTTCCATGGCAATGGAGCCGAGGAGTAAGTTAACCACATCACCGCGTGTCAGGGAAATTGTAGGGGTGATATTAGGAAAATTCGGGTAGGACATGGATTATCTCCTTTCAACATATGATTTGAGCAATTCGGATCATTTGTTCTGTATGAAAAAAGATGTTTCCTGGAAATATAAGGAGATAACAGTGGCACATGCTCCCTACAATATATTCATATATAAAGAACAAGCATAAACACAAGCCTTGTTATTAAGAAATTTTTCAAAAAATACGCTTTTTTACTAATTACTTAAAAGTTTTTTAGTATACTAAATTTAAAGAGAATATTTGAACAATCCAGCATTTTGGTGCATTACAGGGGATGATATCACCTGCTGGGGAATTTACAGCAGGGAAAACATTAGGAGGGAGGGCTGGTGCTTTGTGGAATTTGCTGCAACTTTCATAATACTCGCTTTAACCATTGCTCTTTTTGTCAGTAATCGTTTTCGTGTTGATCTTGTCAGTATTTTTGCTTTGTTGGCATTTGTATTAACAGGTATATTGGAACCTTCCGAGGCTTTGTCCGGATTTTCCAGTTCGGTTGTCATCATGTTTGCCGGATTGTTTGTTGTCGGGGCAGGACTCTTTCGAACGGGGCTTGCGCAAATGGCCGGAACCTTGCTGATTCGTTGGTCGGGGAACAGTGAAAAAAGGCTGTTTGTTTTTCTGTTGTTGATTGTTGCTTTTGTAGGGGCTTTTATGAGTAACACGGGCACTGTTGCTATTATGCTTCCGGTTGTGATGAGTATTGCAATCAGTCTGAGAACAGCTGTATCGAAATTTTTGATTCCACTTTCTTATGCCGCAAATTTATCAGGTGCTTTAACCCTGATTGCTTCACCTCCAAATCTTATTGTCAGCCAAGCGCTTGTTGATCATGGTTTCAGGCAACTCTCCTTTTTTGATATTACGCCGATCGGAATTATTGGGGTCATTATTGGAGTTACATATATGTATTTAGTCAGAAATATTTTACTTCCAAAAAATGATAAGAAAAAGTTGCCTAAAAGTAAAAAGAAAACACCGATAGAACTGTTGGAAAATTACAGTTTGGATGAAAACTTGCATTGCGTACAAGTTCCGGAGGGGTCACCCATGGCGGGAAAACAGCTCTCGCAAATAAAAATGCCTGCCAATTATCAATTATGTGTATTAAAAATTGAAAGAAAAGCCGGAGAAAAAAGAAAACTTCTTCCGATTACTTATCACGAAATGGCCGGACCGGACAGCGAGATCCGTGCGAATGACATCCTGTATATACAAGGAGCACGTCAACATGTGGATCAATTAGTGGAAGACTATGAATTGGAGTATATAACGGAAGAAGCGGATAAGGACAAACTTGTAACAAAAGAAATGGGTGTGGCCGAAGTATTGCTGGCTCCATCTTCAAATTTGATTAACAAGACCATTCGCGATATCCGTTTCCGGGAAAAGTATAATCTGAATATTATCGGGATTAATCGGAAAGGGAAGTTTATTTTAAAAGAAATGTCTGCATCGCCTCTTCATTTTGGTGATGCATTGTTGGTGCAGGGAGCCTGGGAAGATATTGAACAGCTTTCCAGGGAAACAGATGATATGGTGCTTATCGGTCATCCGAAGGAACTGGCGAGCATGGCTTCAGCGAGCGGAAAAGCGCCAATAGCTGGTGCGATTATGCTTTTAATGGTGCTGTTATTAATTTTCGAGGTTTTTGCACCTGTTGTTTCCGTCTTAATCTGTGCTGTTTTAATGGTTCTTACCGGGTGTTTACGGAATATGGATGATGCATACAGTCAAATAAAATGGGAAAGTATCGTATTAATGGCATGCATGATGCCGCTTGCAACTGCTATGGAAAAGACGGGGGCTCTGCAATTTGTAACGGACAGTATCGTTCAACTGTTCGGGAAGTATGGCACCATTGGAGTTTTGGCAGGCGTTTCTCTAGCCGTAATGATATTCGGACAATTTATCAGCAATACTGCAACTGCAGTTTTGTTTGCTCCGATTGCCATAAATACCGCGTTAAGTCTGGGTGTGAGCCCGTATCCGTTCATAATTGCTGTTGCTGCTTCAGCTGCCATGTCCTTTACGACTCCGGTTGCTTCACCGACAAATGTATTAGTCATGACGGCAGGTGAATATAAGTTTACCGACTTTTTGAAAATTGGCGTTCCTCTTCAAATAATTATGTTTTTCATGATTGTGTTAACCGTTCCGTTGTTTTTCCCGTTTTAACATGATTGTTTAAAGTGTTGATTTTAAAATTTCTAATTTAGTAAATGTCTGTATATAAATGCCCCGCAATACAGCGTATATTAAAAAGGTTGTTGTTCTGAGGAAAATTTTCCCTGAATCAGGAGAATAATATTTCTTCCAGAAACGATATTTTATTAATATAATAATTAGGAAAAGAACTCATAAAGACGCCGTTGCAGCCGGCTAAATGAAATGGATCAAAAGTCGTTTTCTCAGACCTTCTGAGTGTAAAGTGAAAAAAGGAACAAGTAACAGACCTATCCTTAAATAAAAAGGGGAAAATAATAATGAATAAGGTATTATCCAATTATCGCTTTACTATCATTCTGTTAAGCGCAATTATAATTGGCGGAATTGCCGGTTTCATCTTTGGGCCGGATGCAGCTGTAGTGAAACCTTTCGGGGATTTATTTTTAAATTTGATGTTTATGATTATCGTCCCCCTTGTCTTTTTCAGCATATCTTCAGCAGTGGCTAATATCAGCGGGATGAGAAGGCTTGGGAAAATCATGCTGAATATCTTTGTGATCTTTTTTATTACGGCAGCAATTTCTGCTGTGCTGGGAATTACCGGAGCGTTGATGGTTGATCCATTAAAGGATGCTGACGTTTCAACCATTTCTCAAATGATGACGGAAGTTGAGGAAACTGCTGATTTGGAAGAATTGTCTTTGCTGGGCCAGCTTGTGAAAACTTTTACCGTTTCTGACTTTTCGATGCTGTTATCCAAAAGTAATATGCTGCAATTAATTGTCTTTTCGCTTTTGGTTGGCCTGGCAGCAGCAATGACAGGCGAAAAAGGAAAGCCGTTCGCTGATGTGCTCACTTCCGGGACGGCAATTATGATGAAAGTCGTTCAGTTCGTCATGTATTATGCACCCATCGGACTCGGTTGTTACTTTGCCGCCATTATCGGGGAACTGGGAACACAAATTCTTGGCGGATATGTCCGTGTGTTTGTTTTGTATCTGGTACTAACAGTCCTTTATTATTTTGTATTTTTTACATTGTACGCTTTTTTTGCCGGGGGAAAATTGGGAATCAAGGTATTTTGGAAAAATGCCATTACTCCGTCCGTAACGGCGATCGCAACATGTTCCAGTGCCGCTTGTATTCCTGTTAATCTTGCGGCAGTGAGAAAGATGGGCGTTCCGAAGGACATAGCTGAAACAATCATTCCCCTTGGAGCAAACACCCATAAAGACGGTTCTGTGTTTGGCGGAGTGCTCAAGATTGTGTTTTTATTCAGTCTGTTTGGAAAAGATATGACAAGCCTGTCAAGTATTCTTGCAATTATTGGTGTATCCTTTTTAGTAGGTGCAGTTATGGGCGCTATCCCGAGCGGCGGATTAATCGGTGAAATGCTGATCCTGACTGTGTTTGGGTTTCCGCCGGAGGTATTGCCGATCATTGCTGTCATCAGCACGATTATCGACGCACCGGCAACACTGCTTAATTCAACAGGGAATACTGTGTGCGCCATGATGGTCAGCCGCCTCGTTGAGGGCAAGAACTGGCTGCAGCAGGCTTTTCAGCAGGCAGAGAAAAATCCCGTATAAAAGTTTTAAACGGCTTCGCAAACCTGCGGAGCCGCTGTTTAATTTGAGAATTGTTGTTTTGCCTTTACAGTTTCCTTGTTCAGCAGGTCTGCGAGAATCTTTTTAAGTTTCTTCCGGTTTTCCGGTTTTAGCAATGGTTCATTGATGAGTGCGAAGTTGCAGGCGTTGCTTTTCAGATAGCTGTAAATAATTTGTGATTGATCGATTTCTTCTTTTTTTACTAAACCAGGCGGTTCAGAGCTATTTTGAAAATAATGCAGAACATCTTCCAACATGTCCGGCAACGTATTTTCTGAGCCTTTACCTGTTAATTCGATTTTTTTATGAAAAATGATTTTGTTCCGTTGAATGAAAAACAGTTTTATGTTGCCGGCACCGATTGCTTCCATAACGACTATGTTTTTATTATCTTTTGTAAATTGGGCGACTTTTTCTTTTCTTAATAAAGATCTGATGGATGCAATTGTATCCCTCAGTTCAGCCGCCTTTTTAAAATCGAAAAGTTCAGCTGCCCGGTTCATTTCCGCTTCCATTTCGTTCAGAATGCCCGTGTCTTTTTCCAGGAACAAATCTGTAATTCTGTCGATGGAATGATGATACTCAGGCATTTTTTCGCTTTGGAAGCAGTGGCCGAGACAGAAGTTTAATGAATAATTTAAGCATGGAGAATTTCTCGAATGAGAATTACAATCAATCTTTAAAAATCTTTTTAAAGATTGAAGGACGGATTCGACTTTGTATTTATTGGAAAAAGGGCCAAAATAAAGGCAATTGTCATTTTCATAAATGGAGGAGGCTGTTCCGAGACGGCCCGGTATCCGTGCTTTGTTAATGACTATATATGTATATGCCTGATGTCTTTTCAGCAGGCGATTATATATAGGCTTCCATTTTTTTATCAGCTTGCATTCCAGCAATAAGGCTTCAATCTCGGTATCTGTTACGATATATTCAAAGTCTTTTAGATGAGAGACAAGTTTTTTTGTTTTTGGGGAATGCTGATTTGAAGAATGAAAATAAGATTGAACCCTTGCTTTGAGGTTTTTGGATTTCCCGATATATATGATGCCTCCCGTTGCATCCTTCATCAGATAAACTCCCGGCGCGGAGGGAAGTTTTTTTATTTTGTCGTTCAGGCTCATTTTTTGTATTCCTCTCTGTGTTAGGTCTCCTTTCTTCATTATATCAGGAAAAGTTATGTCCGCATGGTTTTCCGGGAGGAACTGCCGGGCAGGTTGAACGGGTTTTTGTTTATTTTAAAAATTCAATCTACATATGTTGAGTATCCTTTTCTGTGTAAGGCATGGAGAATTTCCTGGATATGCTCCCGGTTTCTTGTTTCAATGGATAGAGATAATTGCGCATAGTTCGGATATATTTTATCCCCGATATGGCTTAAAGAAATATCAAGAATATTGCCTTTCTGTTCTGCGATAATTTGCGTGATTTTTTCCAGGTTTCCGGGTTTGTCTTTGATGATGGTTTCGAAATGCATGAAGCGCCCGGCTTCCACCATGCCTCTTTCAATAATTCTTGAAATAAAACTAATGTCCACATTCCCCCCGCTGATGATGGCGACCGTTTTTTTATTTTTGACAGGAAAGCGGTCCGATAAGACAGAAGCCAGGGAAACAGCCCCTGAGCCTTCAACGAGCATTTTGCTTCTTTCCAGAAGAAGCAGCATCGTTTGCGCAATTTCTTTTTCATCCACTTCAAACATCCCGTCGACATATTTTTGTACAAGTTCAAAGGTTAAATCGCCTGGTTTTTTTACAGCGATGCCGTCAGCCATGGTTGGTTCGGATTCGACAGTTATTGTCTTTTTTTCAAGGAGGGATTTTCCCATGCTTGGACAGGCCTTTGCTTCAACCCCGAATATTTGGATGGAAGGATGCAGTTCTTTTACAGCAGCGGCCAAACCGGCAATTAATCCTCCGCCGCCGACCGGACAGACAATAGCTTCAGTTTCAGGAAGCTGTTCAAGTATTTCCAGACCGATCGTACCCTGTCCTGCAATAACCTCCTCATCATCGAAGGGGTGAATAAACGCGGCGCCGGTTTCCTTTTTGAGGGAAAGGGCATGGGCAAGGGCATCATCAAAAAGATCACCCTGCAGTTTGACGTTTGCACCATATCCTTTTGTTGCTTCAATTTTGCTTAACGGCGCGCCTGTCGGCATGATGATTGTGCAGGGAATCCCAAGCATGGAGCTGGCATAGGCGACACCCTGGGCATGATTTCCGGCGGAAGCGGCAATAACGCCTTTTTCCAGTTCTTCCTTTTTCAATGAGTGAATCTTATTGTACGAACCGCGGACTTTAAAGGATCCTGTTTTTTGGAAATTCTCCATTTTAAAATAAACTTCATTATTTGCCATATTGCTGAATGTCCGGGAATGATCCAACGGTGTCAATGTTATAACGTCCTGCATTTTTTGGCGTGCACGCATAATATCCTTGATTGTGATCATGGAATATCACTCCTTGCCGGGGTTGTAAATGGTCTGCTATAAATTAGCTTTTACAAAGAAGCCAGGGTTATGCGGGAAAGGGGGGCGGATGCTTGGAAGACCGCAAGCATCCGCTGTTTTCAGGGGCATTTTGCCATCTGTGTTTTTTGTCAAAATTGCGAAATGTATATTTTTATGTCCGGTATTGTATCCGGCAGGAAGGATATAAGGGATATTTGTCGAAATATATAATCAGAAAGTTTTTTCTGATTTTTCGTATATATGCTGAAAGGGCGACTTTAAAAAAATAATTGAGGCAGGCTTTTTTGCCAATGCCTCTGTGTATTTGAAAATTTACAGCCTGCCTCTGCTTAGGTGTGATATGTTATGGTCTGATTAATACTCTCGTCCCAATGGGGATTATGCTTGCCAATTCCTCCACGTCCCGGTTGTACATTCGAATGCAGCCTCTGGAAACCGCCCGGCCGATGGAAGCCGGATCATTCGTGCCGTGAATGCCGTAATGTTCTTTGGAAAGACTCATCCACATTGTTCCGTACGGGCCGCCCGGGTTTGGTGCTTTGTTAATTATAATAAAATTCCCCACAGGTGTATGATGAAGTATTCTTCCGACGCCAATGGGATATTGCTTTTGCAAGACTCCGTTTTTAAAAAGTCTTAACCCCCGTTCATTAATGGATACTTCAATCCTGAAAGGAATTGAATCCGGGTTGGGAAATCCCGGAATAACAAGGGATTGTCCCGGATAAATGCGGTCGGGATTCATTCCTGGATTCGCCCGGATGATGGATATCATCGGTGTCCGGTAATCCCTGGCAATTTGGTATAATGTTTCTCCATATTTAACAGTATGAATCAATTGAGCACCTCCCGCCGTTTTTGTGACTGCAATAGTAAATCATATGTTGGAGTTGAAAGACAGTTTCTTCCGGATCTGCTTTTATTGAAACAGGGGGACATTAAATTTTTTAAGAGGAGGGGTTTTGATGACTATGGTATTGCGGGGACATCATTTGTTATGTGTCCAGGGATTCCAAGGCATGGGGTACAGTCCCGGTTTTGTCAAGGAATTCAGTAAAATTGTGGAGAAAATAAGAGATGAGGAAAAAGACTTCTCTGTTCAAGTGATTGCCGGACTGGATGATGCCTGCCAGCATTGCCCGAATAAAGGCGAAAATAAATGTGAGGCAGACATGGGTTCAAATGAACATGTTCTGATCATGGATTTAAGGGTCATTTCACATCTGGGCCTCATTGAAGGTGCTGCCTACCCCAAGTCATATTTGCTTGAGCTTATTGCCAAAGAAATAACCCCTGATGATTTGGATCATTTGTGCTCTAATTGTTCATGGTTGAAGTTTAATGTTTGCAAGGAAGGAATAGCAAAACTGAATGAAAAATATGCTAAAAGGAAATATCCCGTCAAGTCCTAGGCAAAAAACTGACAAAAGAATCATAGATTGAAAATGTCCCGCCGGGTTCGGTCCACCGGCGGGTTTTTTGTCGTTTTGAGATAAAACAATGTTTTCCCGGAAAACAAGTTGAAAACACAAAAATAAATAGCAAAAAGCAAAAAATAAGAAAAAAAATAAAAAAATACCAAAATTTGATTGACAAAAGTTAGTCTGCAATTCTAAAATTATATTAAGAAAGCGTTTACTTTACCATTGAGAGATTGAGGTGCTATTAAATGACACGCTATATTCTAGTATTAGACCAAGGTACAACAAGTTCAAGGGCTACTGTTTACAATGACTCGGGAGAGAAAATTGCTATTTCACAAAAGGAATTTAAGCAGTACTATCCAAAGCCGGGCTGGTTTGAACACAATCCTTTGGAAATATGGGATTCTGTTCTGTCAACTGCCCGCGAGGTACTTGAAAAGGCAGGGCTTGAAGGGAAGGATATTTCAGCCCTGGGTATCACAAACCAGCGTGAGACGACAACGATTTGGGAAAAGAATACCGGCCAACCGGTCTATAACTCTATTGTTTGGGGTTGCAGAAGGGGAACAGATTTTTGTAAAGAGCTTATTGATGCCGGTTATTCAGATGTTTTTAATGAGAAAACCGGTCTGGTTATCGACCCGACTTACTCCGCATCAAAGATCCGCTGGATACTTGACAATGTTGACGGAGTAAAAGAGAAGGCTGAAAGCGGTGAAGTTATTTTTGGAACCGTTGACACTTGGCTGTTATGGAATTTAACAAAGGGAAAGGTTCATGCGACGGATTACTCGAATGCATCCCGGACATTGCTTTTCAATGTCAAAACCGGTGAGTGGGATGATGAACTGTTGGGTTATGCAGGTCTTCCGAAGCAGATCTTTCCGGAGGTAAAATCTTCGATAGGTTTATTTGGTTATACAGATCCATCCTTGTTTGGTGCTGAGATTCCGATTACGGGAATTGCCGGAGATCAGCATGCCGCATTATTTGGACAGGCCTGTTTTGATGAAGGCGACGCCAAAAATACGTATGGAACTTCGAACGTGCCAATGATGTATATCGGCAAGGAACCGATTAAATCTGAGAAAGGCCTTCTTTCATTGGCATGGCATATGGACGGGGAAATTTCTTACTGTATGGGAGCCAGCATTCTTACGACCGGTTCCGCAGTTCAATGGTTAAGGGATGGAATCAAAATTGTAAAAAGTTCTGCAGAAACTGAAACTCTTGCAAAAAGTGTCGATGATACACTTGGAGTCTATTTTGTACCTGCTTTCCAAGGGCTTGCTGCGCCGCATTGGGATATGTATGCAAGAGGAATGATTATTGGCCTGACAGCCGGAGTGACAGAAGCGCATATTGCCAGAGCAACTCTTGAATCAATAGCCTATCAAACAAGGGATCTGATTGAGGAGATGGAAAGAGAATCGGGCAAAAAACTGCGTGTTTTAAAGGTAGACGGCGGAGCCACCGTGAATGATTATTTAATGCAATTCCAGGCGGATATACTGGACTGTATTGTTGAAAGACCTGCAGATATTGAGACGACTTCCCTCGGAGCTGCTTATATGGCGGGACTTGGAGTCGGTATCTGGAAGAGCACCGATGAATTAAAAGCGATTTGGAAATGTGACAAGCGCTACTATCCAAATATGGATCCCAAGAAACGCGAAGAACTCTATGCAGGGTGGAAACGAGCGGTTGAATTTGCTAAAGGCTGGTTAGATCCCTCGAAATAATTTTCAAGCGGGATTTTGACAGGAAGAGAAGGGTGACTCGATGCGGTTTTTAGAGTCAACTTCTCTTTTAACTTTTTATTATGTAGTCCAATAATCTTTAAACAGTAATTTTTAACCGCTTTTGATTGTAGATCTGATTTTGAAAAAAGATGAAATTACCCGGGTAACCCGGCTTTTTGCGGGTATGGTTTTAAAACCACTCCTTTCAGCTTTTTAACTTATTTACAAACCGAAAATGTCAGCATAAACAGGAGTGAATGAAATTGACTAAACTAATAGAAACAGATGTGATTGTGATCGGCGGAGGAATGACAGGCGCCGGTGTATTGCGTGACCTCGCGGCGCGGGGAGTAAAAGCAGTTTTGGTGGAGAGGGGGGACCTCGGATCAGGAACTTCTACAAGGAATCACGGATTGCTTCACTCCGGATGCCGGTATGTCGTCAGAGATGAAGATGCGGCTATCGAGAGCTATCATGAAAACTTAATTTTAAAAAAGACTCTTCCAGGTGCTATTGATGAAACGGGAGGATTGTATGTCAAGGTTCCCGGGGATGATGATGATTATGTGAAACTGTGGGTTGAAGCCAATAGGAAAGTCGGCATCCCTGTTGAAGAAATTCCTGTTGCAAAGGCTTTAGAAATGGAGCCTTTTTTAAGCAAGGATATCGAGGCGGCTTTTTTGACACCGGACGGTGCATTAGATCCCTTTGTCATGGTAGTGGATATTGTTGCTGATGCCGTTTCCCGCGGAGCCAAAGTGTTAACCTATCACAAAGCTGTAAAAATATTAAAATCTCAAAACAGAGTGACAGGCGCTGTTGTTCAAAACAGTATTACGGGAGAGGAGATTGAAATTCGCGCCAAAATGGTCGTTAACTCCGCAGGCCCCTGGTCCGGTCAAGTGGCAAGCCTTGCTGAGGTTCCTCTTCATATGATCAATAACCGGGGAATGCTTGTTATTTTTGCCCATCGTTTTAACAAGCACGGCATTTTCCGTCTCCGCAAACCCGGAGATGCGGAAGCATTTATTCCCACCCGTAATGTGACCCTCTTCGGAACTACCGGTATTAACACAGATGACCCGGATGATACTTCTTTGGACAGACAGGAAATGATTGGGATGCTTCGTGAAGGAATGCCTCTCGTCCCGAAAATATTCGAAATGAGATTGATTAGGGCGTTTTCCGGAAACCGTCCTCTTTATCAGGAAAATGGGGCTGATGATCCTTCAGGCCGGAATGTAACGAGAGGGATGGCGCTTCTGGACCATCAAAACCGCGACGGATTAGAAGGGTTTATTACAATTACAGGCGGAAAATTGACTACCTTTCGCTATATGGCGGAAAAAACAGTCGATTTAGTGTGTGAAAAACTGGGTGTTTCGGCCAAATGCACGACCCATGAGGAAGTGGTGCCCCACAGGGATGCGAAAGAATTTTTCAAAACAGTGGATATGGCTCCGGCGGCAAAAAATAAGATCAGGCAATGGGCCGGTCTGAGGGCAAAATCAATTGAAGAGACAATGAAAAAGGAAAAAGTGAATACGCCAATTTGTGAATGCGAACAGGTTACGTGGGCAGAAGCAGAGTCTGTAATCCCGGAAAATGAGGGATTTAACATAGAAGGAATTCGGCGCAGAACCCGTCTAGGAATGGGTCCGTGCCAGGGTACGTTCTGTAATTTCCGGATGGCGGCGGTGGCAGTGGAAAAAGGAATCACTTCAGCTAAAGAGGCCAGCCGGGAACTTTATCATTCCGTAATGGAAAGAAAGAAAGGCATGGGTGTGGTTGCAACCGGCGAAACAGCGAAGCAGCTGCAAATGATGGAGGCTATTTATCGGATTTCGCTTGGTTTGCGTCAGGAGGCAGAGGCTCATGTATGATGTTGTAGTTGTAGGTCAGGGACTGTCAGGCCTGCTTTCGGCCATTTGGGCAGGGGAGCAGGGAAAGAAAGTTGCTCTTGTTTCCAAAGGTACAGGGAAACTGCTTCAATCAACAGGTTTCATGGACTTCTACGGAAAAAAACCGGCAACAGAGATGACAAAAGAAGCCGTTGATAAGTTTAAGCAGTTGATGACAAAGCTTAATCTTCCTTATCTCGGCGATTTTGGCAGCAAGGTATCCGTTGTAACGGGCTCGGGTTATTTGAAGGAAACGATTCTTTATCCGGAGACTGTTGTACCTGTACCGGACTCAGGGCGCGTCCTTGTCGTCGGTTTTACAGAAATTGCTGATTTTCAGCCTGCTTTTGTTAAAGGCAATCTGGAGCGTGAACGTCCGGAATTGGTTGTTGATACTTTAACCGTCAGCCTGGAGCAAAAATCGCTGCGGACAATGACCCAGCTGGATGCGGCAAGACTTCTTGACAAAAAAGAAAACCGTGCAAAAGTGCTCAAACAAATAAAAGCACAAATGCAGAAAAGAAATCTCGGGCAGCCGGAGTTGTATATTTTCCCTGCTTCGCTGGGGATTGAAAATTGGAGGACTGTTCTTCAGGAATTCAGCGTGGAGCTTGGAGCGCCGGTCACGGAAGCTCCGGGAATGCCACCAAACGCACCGGCAGTCCGTTTATTTGAATCACTTCGAAAAGCAGCGATCAGAATGGGGACCCGTTTTTACTCCGATACTGAGGTCATCGGCAGTCATGTGGAAGAAAACCTTGTCAGGAGTCTTAAAATCCAAACAAGCAATCATACAACAGAGATCATCGGCAGGACTTATATTATTGCAGCCGGGGGTGTCCTTGGCGGCGGCCATGTGATGACTGCTCAAGGATTAAAGGATACAGTTCTTGGTCTGGAAACAGATGCATATGGGCAATATTCCGTCTGCCCGGAGAACGTCCTTCTTGTCGGTGCCAGTCGGGGAACGAAGGAATTGCATTGTGGAATTACCGGTGGTGTTTCTGCTATTCAATCAAGCTATGAAAGTGTTTTAAGTCTAACTAAATAAACTGGAGGAATTGTATATGCATAATACACTTTACCCCAAACCCTCCTTTGATCAGTGCATAAAATGTAATGCTTGTGTTATTGACTGCCCTGTGTCAAACGTGTCTCTTGATTTTGGCGGACCAAAGCATTTGGGACCCGAATTAAAAAGATTGATAGAAAATAATGAGTATATTGATGACAGCAGAATTGACCTTTGTACATTATGCGGGAACTGCGATCTGTCCTGTCCGGAAAATGTACAGGTCTCTACTTTGCTTGCCTTTTCGAAAGAAGCTCATGCGGAGATTGCAGGCACGAAGTTCCGTGATTTTGTGCTGGCCAATGCCGAAACTGTCGGAAAACTTGCCTCCGTTTTTGCGCCGATCACAAATCTTGCTTTAAAAATGAAACCGGTGCGTAAGATCATGGAAGGCGTTATGGGTCTTGATTCAGAACGACTCTTTCCATCTTACCGGTTTAAGAATTTTAACCGGATCTATAAAAAGAAAACCGCCAATACGAAGAGGAAGGTTGCCTATTATGCAGGCTGCTATGCTACGTATAATGCTCCGGAAATCGCCGAGGCTTTCGTTAAGGTGATGGAGTATAACGGCATTGAAGTAGCGAAGCCTGATCAAAAATGCTGCGGAATTCCGATGTTTGCCAACGGGCAGATGAAGCAGGGCAAGAAAAATGCCGAGTATAATATTAACAGCTTTCTTGAGTATACTCGCCAGGGCTATGATGTAGTCGTTACATGCACAAGCTGTACATTGGCCCTGAAAAAGGAGTATATCATGTATCTCCAATCAGAGGGAGCTCACGAACTCGCCAGGCATGTTTATGATGCCGACGAGTATTTAAGAATGCTTCATGCGGAAGGGGAATTGAACACAAATTTTGCAGAAATGAATGTGAAGGCCGGCTATTATGCACCTTGTCATATGAAATCACAGGGAATCGGCAATCCTGCAATGGATATTCTTTCACTGATTCCAGGCTACGAGATTACCGACGTCGCGGCCGGCTGCTGCGGACAGTGCGGCACGTACGGCTTCAAAAAGGAAAAACAGGATATTTCCCTGTCAATCGGAAAATCCATGGCTGAAGCTGTTGAAGAGGTTAACGCGGACTATACTGTGACTGAATGCGGAATGTGTAAAAATGCGCTTGACCAACTGACAAGCAAAAAGACAATCCATCCGATGATTGTGCTGGCTGAGGCCTATGAAAAGGCGGAGAAGAGAAGTTGACCGGGTGCTTCAAGATACCGACAGATGTGCTTTTATAAGTGCATCTGTCTTTTTTGTTCAGTTAAGACGATGTATCACATTAATTAATGCAGTCTGAATGATTTAAAGGAATGGTGAACTAATAAAGAATAAATTTTCAATCACAAAATTGTCTGCTCCCGGTATTGATTGCCGTTTTCGAGAGGATAGCAGATTTGCCAACTAATATATCGGAGAAAATGTTAAACACGAAAAAAGCCGCACTTCTGATTAGATTGGCGGCTTTGTTGTTAACATATTTCTACCTCTATATTGTTCGACCGGTATTTTTTAATAATGTCAGGATCTGCATTGCTATCAGTGATTAATAGAGATACATCCTCCGCTTTGAGGAAACTGCCGGTAGAGTTTTGATCCAGCTTGGAGGAATCGAATAAGCCGATAATCCTTTTTGCCCGTTTCCCCATATGCTTCTTCAGTTCCACTTCGTAGAGATTAAAGTCAGTCAGACCGTAATCAAGATGGAAGCCCTGGCCGGAAAAGAATGCCACATCAACATTTACATGCTGAAGTAATTCTTCGCCCAGAAGGCCTTCAATGGAGCCTGAGCCCTTTGTGGCAATGCCGCCTGTAATAATGACGGTAATATTGGGCATTTCTTTTAAGGCCAGAAGTGTATAAATACCATTTGTGATAACTGTCAGGCGATTAAATTGACCCAGCTTTTGAGCAAGTGTCAAACAGGTAGTGGAAGCATCCAACATAATGGATTGTCCGTCATGAATATATTCCAGGGCTTTATTGGCGATTGCTTCTTTTTCCTTTAAAAAAATCTGCTCCCGGTAATGGAAATTCATAAAGTTAAACGGATTATTCTCCATTTGAACGGCTCCGCCGTATTTTTTCTTTAATAACTTTTTTTCTGCCAGTGCATTTAAATCATTGCGGATTGTGGATGCGGATACATTTAAAGCCTCTGCAAGTTCTTCTGTAGTAACTGCGCCTTTTTTATTAAGCAATTCCATTATGTATTTCTGTCTTTCGTCAGCAAGCATTATGATTTCTCCTAACAAACTGGAATTAATCTTACTCTATATAATTATTCTAATTTATATTGGAAAAGAAATACAAGTTTCTTTTAGAAAATATTTGCAAATGACAGATATTGTTTATTGTTGTCCTTTATGATTAGTAAGATTCAAACATGATTCTGCTATAAAGTAATTTGTTCTTGAAAATTCTTATATATTGCATGGATGTGAGTTTTTACACACCAGTTTTAAAGTAAACGCTTTCTTAGAACTTTTTTAGGCATTTCCAATAAAAACTAAAATTTTTTAAAATAATATATTGAAATATTTATTGAACTAAAGTAATATAGTGTATAAATTTATTCAGCAATATATTGCATATAGCTGATTCCTTAAAAATAAAAGGAGGCTTCTTTATATGAAAAAACTTTCATTTTCACAATACGCAGCAATTGGTGTTATGCTGTTTGCATTGTTCTTTGGAGCAGGAAACCTTATTTTCCCGGCGCAGCTTGGCCAATATTCAGGAACAAATCTTACTCCGGCCATAATTGGTTTCCTCATTACAGGAGTGGGGCTTCCTTTATTAGGGGTATTAGCTATTGGTATTTCAGGCAGTGCAAACCTTCAAGAACTTGCAAGCAGGGTGCATCCTGTTTACGGGATCGGCTTCACGTCGTTGCTGTATTTGACAATCGGACCATTATTTGCAACACCCCGTACCGCAACAGCTGCATTTGATATTGGTATTTCAGGATTTTTTAATGAAATACCTGAGTATGGCTTACTTGTATTCTCTGCAATTTTCTTTGGAATTGCTTTATGGCTTTCTCTAAATCCGGCTAAAATTGTCAGCCGCGTAGGTAAAATCCTGGCACCGGGTATCATTATTTTGCTGGCTGTAATGATTATTTTGGCTATTTTTAAACCAATAGGTGCAATTGGCGAACCTCAGGGGGCATACGCTGACGGAGCGTTCGTAACAGGTTTCCTTGAAGGATATAACACAATGGATGCCTTGGCATCACTGGTATTTGCAATTATCGTTATTAATGCTATTAAAGCAATGGGAATTACCGATAAACGTGAAATTCTTTCTTCAACAGTTAAATCAGGAGTAGTTGCAACAGCATTCCTTGGACTGGTCTATATCGGAATTGCATTTATCGGTGCAATTAGCACAGGTGTTTTTGGATACTTTGAAACAGGCGGTCCGGTACTGAGCAGTGCAGCAAATCATTATTTCGGAACCTTTGGACAAACAATTCTTGCCGTAATCGTCATTTTGGCTTGTTTAACAACTGCTATTGGACTTATCATTGCATGTGCGGAGTATTTCCATACTTTAATACCGAAAATCAGTTATAAAGTATGGGTAGTTATTTTCGCCGCTGTATCCTTTACTATTGCAAACTTCGGTTTGGCCAATATTATTAAGTTCTCAATTCCGGTGTTAATGTTCCTGTATCCGCTGGCGATTACTTTAATGCTGATCACATTCTTGTCACCGCTCTTTAAACATTCAAGACTTGTATATGTAAGTGCGATCAGCGTTGCTTTTGTCATCAGTATTTTTGACGGTTTAAAAGCATTTTGCTCACTTCTTGAAATTGAATATTTTGCATGGATGCAGCCGGTTATCAACTTCTTTGACGCAGTATTGCCGCTTTACAGTCAAGGACTTGGCTGGTTGATTCCGGTTTTGGTTGTTACTTTTATTTCAGGTGTTATTGCCAGATTTGTTCATGTGTCTCAACCTGCACCGGAAGTAGAAATGCAATCTAACTAATCTTGAATATTTTAAAGGGAAGGGGGCCCGGAATTCAGGGCCCCGTTTTTGTGTGTTTTTTTGGGAATAAGAGTTTCTTCTATAGTAAGCAAGTAAGCAGTCAAAAGGTTATCCACATTATTGACAGGATATGCGGTTTATCATCAGTGTTATCAACAATTTCCAGAATGTTATCCATAGGATATCAACAGTTTGTTAACAATTTGTTGATGATTCATGGGAAAAATAGCGCGAATACACGCTTGTTGACATTGATGAAAAGAATTATCCGCAGAAAATCCCCATGGTGTGCAAATTGTCTGTTGTCAACCGGTGTGAAAACAGTTTTTATGATGCGGATATTACCGGTAATTGTGATTTTTAAAAAAAAGAAAGCGGAATGGAGCTTGCGTCCAAACCGCTTTTGTTTGTTGAGCATTATTTGGATGTGTCCGTGTTAAATGGCAAAACAACAAGTTTGCTTAAGATTTGGCATAAAACTCTTCTATTGCCCTCAGCCAGTTTGTTTTCATAACTTTAGCAGCTTCTTCTGCCTGTTTGTTTTTCATAGAGGATATAATTTGTTTGTGCTCTTCGACCGATTGTTCGGTAATGAAGATGGAATTATGAAAGAACAACCGGCGCACATGGGCCTGCAGTGATTCAACAATCTTTGCGACATAGGGATTATTTGCTTTTTCAACAATGATCCGGTGAAAATCTTCGTCAATTCTTAAGGCGGAATATGAATTATTCAATCTCACAGCCTTTTCAAGTTTTTTGTTTTTTTCATTTAAAAGCTCCAAGTCTGACGCTGTCAGATTGGGGATCGCCAGTTCGGCAGCAAGTGCCTGCATCGCTGCAAGCGGCGGTAAGAGTTCATTAATAGAGTTTCGGTCCACTTCAGTAACCTGAGTTGCTTTCCCCGGATACATTTTTACAAATCCCTGACTTTCAAGAAGTTGCAGTGATTCACGCACCGGTGTCCGGCTTACTCCCAGGGCCTCTGCCAGTTCCGTATCATTAATCTTTTCCCCCGGAAGAAGGGTGCCGTCGATAATCCACTGCAAGATCTGGTTGTAAGCGGTTTCTTTCGCTGTCAACCGCATTGGCGTATGGTTATTTGAAGGTATTGGCATTGATGAATCACCCTTTATTTTTTGTACTATATTAATATAGTATACTAGAAAACAGATAGTAAAGAAATATGCAATATATCAATTTAAAAAATTTATAATATGAATAAACGGGATTATTGATGATAATGGTGTTTATTGAGCATTTCTGTTCTGAATGCCTATTTTGGATTATCCAGTATGTTTGAATGACCGCAATAAGATTATTATGGCAATATATTGGTATATATCGATTGCGAAACAGACTGACGGGGAGTTTTTGGGTTTTCTCTCCGTCACATATATATTTCTACTTCTTTTTGGCTGCTTTTTGCATTGGTAAAAGAAATAAATAATTTGTGAGATCCCAACTCTCATTAAACAGGTCAATCTTGCCATACTTAAAGGGACCCGGTAAGAAGGGGCAATTATTCCGAAACTCCGCTTAATGGTTTCAGACTGAAGTAATAAAGGGCTTCATTAATAGCATCTAAATTGTAAATTTTCTTTTCAATACAAAATTGAATGACCAGATCAAATGTTTCGCTGTCTGATAATGAGTAGCCGGCGGAATTTAACAAGTCTTCCGTCTCATCGATGTCTAATTCCAGAGCTATTGCTAAAGCGATTGCTGTGTTTTTGCTGACCCGGTACTTGGGATTTGTGCGGATTTTGGAAAAATGTCTGCGATCGATTCCGGCTTTTTTATAAATATCTGAATCGCGGAACCCTCTTTCATCAATCATCTTAAACAGAACCTCCCTGAAGGACGGTTTACGGTTTGTATTAATAAAATCCTCCATTTCCAAATTTATCGCTGCATCCGATAACATCATCTCTATTGACGGGCTTTCCAAGAAAGGCTCGGCCAAACGGCTTTTCACATAATCTCTCAACTCCGTCAAGAGCTTTTCCGTTAACATGCTTATCCCCTCCTGAAATGTCTCCTTACAGGCGACCATTATTCTAAGTTTACACGTTAATATTAGTTTAGCATAACGATATAGAAAGGATTGGGAAACGATGAGAAATAATCTGACGGAAATTATTTTTCTTCTTGACCGCAGCGGTTCGATGGCCGGCTTGGAAAGTGACACGATTGGCGGTTTTAATGCTTTTGTTGAAAGGCAGGCAAAATTGGAAGGAGAGACACTGGTTACAACTGTTCTGTTTGACGATGAATATGAGGTGTTATGGAACGGCATTCCCGCCCCGAGTGCAAGATTAACAGTGAATGAGTACTATGTTCGCGGCTGCACGGCTCTCCTTGATGCAATAGGGAAAACGATTTTGGATGTGGGGATGCGGATATCGCATACACCCGAACCATACAGACCGGGAAAGGTTATTTTTGTGATTACTACTGACGGTTATGAGAATGCCAGCCGTGAATTTACCTATCAAAAAATTAAAGAGTTGATTAGGCATCAAAAGGAGAAATATCAATGGGAATTTATTTTCCTTGGAGCCAATATAGATGCAGTGAAAGAAGCGGACAATCTTGGAATTGCGAAAGAGGATGCCTATCAGTTTGAGGCCTCATCTGAAGGAGTCGAAGAAATGTATGATTTAGCCTGCAGTGTGGTATGTGATAAGCGAATGGAGGAGTAAACGGCCGTCCTGTTACAGGGCGGTCTTTTTGTTGAAAAAGTTTGCAGGGGTTGTACGGTTGTTGCGGAGGCGTCGGAAAAAAGGGCAGGATTTCGAAATTGACTTTTCCTTTGAAAATGGTTTTTGGATGGTCGAAATAGCTCCCGTTATAGTCTGTTTTGTCCGAAAAAGGGGGGAGATCGTGAAACTAGAACCCGAAATTGACTAAAAGGTCCGGGAATGGTCACCAGATTGTGAAAACAGATCCCGAAAAAGTCGATGTTGTCTGGATATGGTCATCAGTTCCCCAGACTGGATCCCCGAAATTGAAATTGCAGGTGAAAAACGGTCCCCGGACTTTAAAGTTGGCTCCTGTAATTAGACATGATATCGAAAACTGTTTCCAGTGAGATTTTCCAACCAGATTTCGAAAATATTTTAACAAGTCTTTTCGACAAAAATCATTATTGTATTAACGGGAGCACTATTGATGGAATTATTAAAATTGTTTTTTATAAAAGTAAAGTAAGCGTTTTTAATGGATATAATCGAAAAAGCAATCATAGATGCCGGTTTTTTGAACTGAAAATACGTAAAATGTCTTATCGACATGTTCCGCAACTCTGTGATAAAAAATGGAAAGCTTCTTGGCATATCGACAGAGCGGGTGAACAAATTTTTGTAACAAAAAGGCGGGGTGCCGTACAGAACACGAAAGGCTTTAAATTGAGCAGGAGATAACCACTTCTTAATCAGTTCGATTAATATTTCCAACAAACCGTTTAAAACCGGAAATGGAAATTGTTGCATCGAACAACAAAGCAGAAATTGAAGATTCCCTGTTGATACTGCCCAAGAACAGAAAGAGTTGATTTATGGTCTTATTTCCGGTGAAAAAAGAACAAGAAAAGGTGCCGGAAACAGATGTGGCGGAACAAATCAGAAAACCCGCCGGGCTGCCGGGACGAAGGCCTTTTGACCGAAGAAGAGTTTACTGCAAAAAAGAAACAGTATCAGGGTCTGCGATTCTTGAGATCAGTTTTTTTGTTCATAAATACACATTCTATATCAAATCTGTACTTTTTGCCCCATGTAGTGTTGAATAATAAAAGGAAAATATCTATTTTGCTTTTGAGGTGAAAAGAATGATCGAGATGCCTGAGGATTTCCTGAAAAAAATGCGCCTGCTTTTAAAAGATGAATTTGCCGATTTTCTGAAAAGCTATCAGGAAAATAGAAGCCAGGGTTTGAGGATCAATACATTGAAGGTATCTGTGGAGGAATTTTTGAAAAAAAACCCGTTCCATCTGGAGCAGATTCCCTGGATTCGGGAGGGATTTTATTATGACGAAGAAGATCGTCCCGGAAAGCATCCATATCATGAAGCAGGCCTTTATTATATCCAGGAACCGAGTGCGATGGCTGCCGGAATTTTCTTAGACCCGCAGCCGGAAGAAAAGGTGCTTGATTTATGTGCAGCACCGGGAGGAAAGACTACTCATTTGGCCATGTTAATGGAGGGCAAGGGTTTGCTGGTGGCCAATGAAATTTATCCGGCAAGGGCCAAGGTTCTTTCGCAGAATGTGGAGAGGATGGGGGTCAGAAATGCGGTTGTAACGAGTGAATCGTCCGGACGTCTCGCCGGGAGATTTCCTGCGTTTTTTGACCGTATTCTTGTGGATGCTCCATGCTCGGGTGAAGGTATGTTCCGTAAGGACCCGGATGCACGGAATGAATGGAGCCTCGAAAATGTTGCCGTCTGTGCGGCGCGTCAGAATATGATTTTACAGGATGCGGCCGTGATGTTGAAGCCGGGTGGCAGGCTTGTGTATTCCACTTGCACATTTTCACCTGAGGAAAATGAGGGAGTTATCAGTGAGTTTTTACAAAAGGAGCCGCATTTTGAAATAGAAGACGTTTATATGCATGAGGGTTTTGGCAGAGGACGTGAAGAGTGGGCCGGCACGCCGGCAGACGGAATCGGGAAAACGATCAGAATTTGGCCTCATGAGGTGAGGGGAGAGGGCCATTACATTGCCGTACTGCGTAAAAAGGACGGAGAGGAACCGCGAAAAGGCAAACCTGTGAAGGCTTTGAAGGATCAAAAACTGTTAAAGGATTATTTCCAATTTGCCAAAGAGAATTTGACAACAACACCGCACGGAACCTTTATAGTGTTTGGTGAACAACTTTATATTATTCCTGAAGAAATGGTTTCTTTTGAGAAATTGAAGGTGCTGCGTCCTGGCTGGCATTTGGGAACGCTGAAAAAGAACCGCTTTGAACCTTCACATGCATTGGCATTGTCCTTAAGAAAAGGGGACGCTCTTCATACCGTTAATTTGGACAGTAATTCTCCGGAAATAATCGCTTATTTAAAGGGAGAAACTATTGAAACATCCGGAAAAAAAGGCTGGCATCTCGTTGAAGTGGACGGATATTCCCTCGGTTGGGGGAAATTGAGCGGACAAATATTAAAAAATCATTTTCCAAAGGGATTGAGGTGGACGGGAATTTAATCCGGGAATGTGAAAAGTAATAAGGAGAGACAGGGGAATTCTCTCTCTGCTTAAAGGTTTAATTTTTTTCAGGAAAACTGGCGAAAAATACAGGCCCCGGGGAACAGTGATTATTTCCGTTCTCCGGGGCTTTTTCACAGCAGGGTATCATAACCATTTCTATTATTCCCGTTTTTCAAGCATTTCTAGCTGGAGGATGTAACTATCCGCAAGTCTTTTAAGGTTTTGCAGTTCTTCTGCGGCAAGTGTGTTTTTTGCCTCAGCAAGGGCTGAAAAGGCGCTTTCAATCAAAAATTTTCTCGGTTTTTTGGTATGGAGCAGTTCTTCCTGGATAAAGTCCAGCAGTTCTGTCCATTTTTCTTTATTCCGGTCTTTTTTTAAGCTTTTTTTTAATAATAAAACGTGTTGTCGCAGCTTTTGTTGGAATGTCTTATTTTTCTTATCATAGTGGGGCAGCCATTGTTCGAAATAGTCAGGGTCCATGAGTTGGGCTTGTGCAGCGGCTGTTTCCTCAATAACCTTGCTGATTCTCTCGACACTGTAACGGACGGCTCCGGGGATATTCCATGTTGAACCATATACCATTGTGTAGTATCTAATATGAGAATTTAACATTCCGATGAATATGATTGCGCAGTCAAGGAGGTAAGGGCGTTTTTCTTCCCCGTAAATTTCTGTAAACCGCTGAAATACCCACTGCAGGAACCGCAAACTTCTCGTCTTAATAATCTTTTTTATCGCCTCATCATTCAAATAGATGACCTCTTCAAACAATTTATATAATCCGTTTGTACGGTTCATTTCCATTTCAAATTCAAGCTGTTTAATAAAAATTTCTATGTTTGCAGGGTCTTGTCCGATTAAAAGCTCATCCCGCTCTTTTTCTATTCGTTGATAGAGAGTTGTAAGTAATGCGATTAGCAGCTCGTTTTTTGAAGAAAAATAATTATAAAATGTTCCTTTCGCAATTCCGCTGTATGTTAAGATGTCTTGAATGGATGTGGATTGATAGCCTTTTTCCATAAATAATTGATGAGCCGTGTTCATCACATGCATTTTTCGTTCGTTCAATGAAATCACCTTTTTGTACTGAATATATAAAAAGTTCCGCCTTTTATCTAGAGGTTCTTTTTAGTTGCATAAACATATCGTCTGTTATAAGATATTTGTTATCTGAAACAAGAGTACAATAATATGAACTCGTTGTCCATACAGGAGGAAGAGAATATGACTCAACCAATTAAAGAGTCAAAACGCCCGCCGTACGGAATTATTTCTATTCTGATGATTGGGGCGTTTATTTCTTTTTTAAATAATACATTGCTGAATGTCGCTTTGCCTTCAATTATGCAGGAGTTTCGGGTTGGTCCGGCAATTGTGCAGTGGCTGACAACGGGATTTATGCTGGTCAATGGAATTATGATACCGACGACCGCTTTTTTAATTCAAAAGTATTCCGTTCGCCGTTTATTTTTAACGGCAATGAGTTTGTTTACGTTAGGTACCATTTTGGCAGGGAATGCTCCGGTTTTCTTCATCTTAATTGTGGCCCGGATGCTCCAGGCTGCAGGGTCCGCCATCATGATGCCGCTGTTGATGAATGTGATGCTCATCAGCTTCCCGATCGAAAGACGGGGGACGGCGATGGGTGTTTTCGGACTGATTTTAATGTTTGCACCTGCCATCGGTCCGACCTTGTCAGGTTGGATCATTCAGCATTATGATTGGCGGATGCTATTTCATTTTATCGCCCCGATCGCAATTGCCATTGTTTTATTCGGATTTTTCTTGTTGAAGGATAAGAAGGAAAAAGTCGACATAAAGCTTGATTTTATATCATTGCTGTTGTCCAGTTTGGGTTTTGGCGGATTGATGGTCGGTTTCAGTTTGGCAGGGGAGTTAGGCTGGAATCATCCGTTCGTTTACGGAACCATTTCGGTTGGAATAATTGCGTTTACGTCTTTTGTATTCCGGACTTTAAAGCAGGAGACCCCGATGTTAAATTTCCGGATATACAAATATCCGATGTTTGCTTTATCCTCGGCGATAAATATGGTTGTTACCATGGCAATGTTTTCAGGAATGCTTCTCTTGCCGATTTTCGTGCAAACGATTCGCGGTTTTTCACCTCTTGAAGCAGGATTAATGCTTTTGCCGGGGGCGATCGTTAATGCTTTTATGTCGCCGATTACAGGAAGATTGTTTGACTTGTACGGCGGCCGGATTTTAGCTGTTACCGGATTGACAATCACAACCGTTTCTACCTATTTTCTCAGCATATTGACTCTGGAGACTTCGTTTGTTTATTTAATGGTTGTTCATGCTGTCCGGATGTTTGGGATGTCGATGGTCATGATGCCTGTGACGACAAACGGCTTGAATGAGCTGCCGCCCGGATTTTACCCTCACGGTACTGCCATGAATAATACGATGCAGCAGGTTTCCGGAGCGGTTGGTACTGCTCTTCTCGTAACGATTATGACGAACAGGACTGATGCCGCTGCGGCGGCAATCCGGACTGAAGCACTGCAAAATGGTGCGGACGGAATGAGCCAGGCGGCTGCGGCAGCCTTGGAACAGCAAATTTTAATCCAATCTATGCTTGAGGGAATTAATTTTGCTTTCTTAGTGGCAACATTTATTGCCGGATTGGCATTAATTTTAGCTTTATTTATTAAAAGGGTAAAACAAGCGCCGGACCCGCAGCACTCAATGAAGAAGAAACTGTCCGGCAAGTTTGCTGAAAATTAAAGATGTCAGGGAAAGAACTTTCGTTAAAAGGAAATAATATATGGCTGAAAAATAGTTGCAGGCAGGAGACGGTATAAGGTTGACCGGTTTAGTGAAAAAAATGCCTGCGGTGGGTGATTGAATTTTGTAGAGAAGTAAGTTTTATAATAATGGGTGAGCACGGCAACCCAAGTGATGTCAGGAAAAAATAAGGGCCGGACGCGGGGTGTAAGCGTCCGGCCCATTGCATTTTCCGGGTGGTCCGAAAAAAGATTAATTTATTAAGGATTGAAGCGGTGCAGGGATGCGGCCGCCCCGTTGTATCATCTTGTCGGAATTAAACGGATTTACACCGATGACCGGCGCCCGGCCGAGCAGTCCTCCAAACTCGACAATGTCCCCTTCCTTTTTTCCGGGAACGGGAATGACCCGGACAGCCGTTGTTTTCTTGTTAATCATTCCAATCGCGGCTTCATCGGCGATAATGGCAGAAATCGTTGCCGGTGAAACATCACCTGTTAAGGCAATCATATCGAGACCGACGGAGCACACACATGTCATCGCTTCAAGTTTAGACAAAGTGAGGGCATTGTCGATAATACCGCGGATCATTCCGTTATCTTCACTGACCGGAATGAAGGCTCCGCTTAAACCACCCACATAGGAGCTTGCCATTGCCCCGCCTTTTTTAACTGCGTCGTTCATCAGGGCAAGGGCGGCAATTGTTCCGTGTGTTCCAACCCGTTCGAGGCCGATTTCTTCAAGAATCTCGGCAACACTGTCATTCATGGCATTTGTCGGTGCCAGAGATAAATCCATTATCCCGAACGGTACATTTAGACGCTCGGCAACAACCCGGCCGATTAATTCTCCCGCTCTCGTGATTTTAAAGGCGGTTTTTTTAATGATATCGGCTACCTCGCCCAGATCCGCATCAGGATAGCGTTTTAAAGCGCTGAGGACAACTCCCGGTCCGCTGACTCCTACGTTGATAACTGCTTCGCCTTCACCGGTTCCATGAAATGCCCCGGCCATAAACGGATTATCTTCAACAGGATTGCAGAACACAACCAGCTTTGCACAGGCCATGCCGTTTTGATCCTTTGTCATTTCGGCTGCTTCTTTAATAATTGTGCCCATTTGCCGGACTGCATCCATGTTAATACCGGCTCTTGTGGAACCTACGGAAACAGAGCCGCAGACCCTTTCTGTCACACTGAGAGCTTCGGGAAGGGCATCAAGAAGAGTTTGTTCTCCCTTTGAGATGCCTTTATGGACAAGAGCCGAATAACCGCCCAGAAAATCGATTCCCAATGTTTTGGCCGCCCGATCAAGGGTTTTTGCCAGTTCAACCGCCTGTTCTTTAGTGGCGGATCCTAAGATTTCGGCAATGGGTGTTACGGAAATCCTTTTGTTTATGATCGGGATTCCGAATTCCTTTTCTGTTTTTTCCACGACTTCTTTTAAGTCTTTGGCATATGTCGTTATTTTATCAAATACTTTTTGATTCATTTTTTCAAAATCAGAATCAGCGCAATCGCGCAAATTGATTCCCATGGTTACCGTGCGGATATCAAGGTTTTCCATTTGAACCATGCGGATTGTTTCCATCATTTCTGTAATGGCAAAATTCATAGTTTTCCTCTCCTCACACGCGATGCATTGCCTGGAAAATTTCTTCCCGTTGAATATTAATGGTTAAGCCGAGTGATTTGCCCAGTTCGGAAAGCTGCTGTTGCAGGGATTCCAGGTTATCAAAATTAGTAACATCAACCAGCATCATCATTGTAAAAAAGTCCTGCAAAATCGTTTGGCTGATATCAAGAATATTTACATTCTGTTCTGCAAGCAATGTAGTAACTTTGGCAATAATCCCCACCTGGTCTTTCCCAATTACACTTACAATCGCCCGTTTTTGATTCAAGTTTCTCACCTCATTTAAAATGTAAAAAATCTTGTGGTATACGTTAGTTTTTGTCCGGACAACAGATAATTGTCCGCGAAAAAAGAATTACCATAGAAAAAATTAAACAAGAAGCCGTCTTGCAAAATGGTTTGACTGCAAAGAGCGGCTGCGCCCGGTCACCCACTGATTTTAAGATGTTGCCGGGATGGATGTCTTTTGTTTTAAAAATTTCCGGTTGTAAAAGAATTCCCTTGCGCCGCGGTATTGGGAGCGAAAGTTTCTGCAGCAAATAAAAAAGAGATTGGCTTTTTTCCAATCTCATCAGAACAAAAGAATAACAATATGAAGTTATTCTTCTGTCCTTTTGCCTGAGATTGTGAATCCTTCGGCGCCGTCAAATGACGGTCTCTCCAGAAGTTGCTCCTGTTATAGTGTGACCCATAACAATCATCGCTCAATGATTCAGTTGTAATATTGCAGTTTTAAGCAATTTTTATAAAAAATGTCTGAAACAAGTTGATTTTATCCTCAGCCTCTTCTTCTTCGGTAACGGGAACATTACTTTTTCGGAAAAATTGCCCTGTTCATGAAAAATTTTATATGAACAACCAACGGCAAGGTTTACCAACTGATTCAGACGCGATCCCATATTTCCGGTTTTTCGCTGCTTTTGTATTCTTCCCAACCTTTAAACCAGCCTGATGGAAATTTACTTGCCCGGTTTAAAGCAAAATACCGAAATGATTCTTTTATAAAATAATTTTAAATAATATCAGTAAACGCAGATAAAATCAAGGTATTTTTTGGAACTCACAAAAAGATTTCATATATCTTAATGTTTTTTTCTAATCGTGAATAATTATTGAAAACTTCATGTGAATAATTAGAAAGCCGGGAAAAAATGTTAGTATAGTATTAAGATGGTTTAAATTAGTTTAATATCATTTTTTAGAGGTATGACGTTTGAAAAAGGAAATAAATGACTGCCCGTTTGCCGGACAAAGAAATTTATAATTAGGAGTGACGGAAAGTGCTTGCAAATATCGGAGTTCCCGGATTAATCCTTATCTTGGTTATTGCCCTTGTCATTTTTGGCCCCAAAAAACTGCCTGAAATCGGCCGGGCAATGGGACAAACCTTACATGAATTTAAAAAGTCCACCAAGGAATTAGTCGAAGAAGATGATAAAACGGAAGAAAAAAAGGATGAGAAAAAGGAAGCGTAAAAACAAACAAAGTAAATTTTATAAAAGACAAAAACACCACTGAAACCCTGTTGTTCAATGGTGTTTTTTCTTTTTTTATATGTCCTGTTTTTTAAACAAGTAGTGATGTATGATTTTGCAGAACGCTTTTTCCATATATAAAAGAGCCCGTTCGTCAAAATCAAATTTTGGATGATGGTGCGGATATTGTGTTGCCGGGTCTTCTGTCTGTGAACCCACGCGAAAATAGGTTCCCGGCCGTTCCAGTAGAAAATAAGAAAAATCTTCAGCTGCCATAGTCGGAACCATTTCAAGAACGTTCTCTTCTGAAAATTCTTCCGTGAAAAGCTTGCGCACAGTTTCTGTTTCCTCCGGGTGATTATAAAGAGCCGGATAGCCTGTTTCATAATCGATAGAGAACGATGCACCATAGCAAGTGGCAATTCCTTCGGCAATTTGAAAGATTTTTTTCTTAATCATGTCACGGACATCGTTGTCAAAGGTCCGGACGGTTCCTTCCAGGGTTGCGTGATCGGCAATAACATTAAAACTGCTTCCGGCCCGAAAAATTCCAATCGTAATAACCGCTGCTTTCAACGGATCGATTGAACGGCTGACAATTTTTTGCAGCGCATTGACAATTTCACTGGCAACAATAATGGAATCAATTGTTTTGTGGGGACTGCCGCCGTGGCCGCCCTTGCCCTGGACTTTAATTACAAATTTATCGACTGCGGCCATTTGGAAGCCTGAACCTACTAAAAATTTCCCTAACTGGGTTTGGGAATCCAGATGATAAGAGAAGACATAGTCCACATTATCAAGGACTCCTTCTTCAATCATGGGTTTGGCTCCTCCCGGAGGTATTTCTTCTCCCGGCTGGAAAAGAAAAATTGCATTTCCATGCATATAATTTCGATAGGAACATAAGACTTTTGCCGTACCGAGGAGCGCGGCTGTATGACCGTCATGACCGCAAGCATGCATAACCCCGGGAATTTGTGATTTATACCCTGTGTCTTTTTCGTCCTGTACTGGAAGTGCATCAAAGTCCGCTCTGAGCAAAACAGTTTTTCCCGGAAGCTTACCCTCCAGGATTCCCACCACCCCATATCCGCCGATATTTGAAATCACTCGTAAACCGAAGCTTTTTAGTTTCTCTGTAATAAATTTTGCCGTATTTTTTTCTTTAAATGATAATTCAGGGAACATATGCAGATGTCTTCTCCAGCTGACTACTTCATCATAGTTGGAGTCTAATTTTCGAAAAATCTCATTTAGTACGGCTGTTTTTGGATCCATTTCTCCGCCCCCTCAACATAATTTGAAATCTTGATTAATTTTATAAAATTTATGGCTAAGACCGGTTGCTTTGCTCTCTATCCTTCCTCAAGCCGCGGAAATAACCGTATCAAGCTGCCGGGAACAAAAAAGTCTCTGTCTGTTTCGGATTGCCGAAAGAGGTCCGATACCGTTTTCGATTATATCCAGTATCCTGTTTTAAGTTTCTCCTTCACCGGCAGGGATACCTGAACAAGGCTCTTATCAACAAAAGATTCACTGCTATAATTATATGAGTTTATTTTTAATTATTTCAATTTACCAATGATAAACCATTTGTTTCCAGGTGCCTGTCACCAATAACAGTTGATCCTTTCTGAAAATTTCCTCATAATAATACTGTTAAAACTTCTTTGAAGAAAGGGATTGTGCTATGAACCTTGTTTATTCAGGAAAAACGAAGGATGTTTATGCGCTTGAGGATGGAAATTATTTGCTGAAGTTTAAGGATGATATGACAGGAGAAGATGGTGTTTTTGATCCCGGGGCGAATACGGTAGGGCTGACGGTTGAAGGAGCAGGAAGAGCCGGGTTGAGATTGACGAAGTTCTTTTTTGAAAGATTGGCAGAAGAGAATATTCCGACTCATTTTATTGATGCGAATATAGAGGATGCAACGATGACCGTTAAGCCTGCAAAAATGTTTGGGAATGGCCTCGAGGTGATTTGCCGTTACCGGGCGGTGGGCAGCTTTTATCGCCGTTACGGAATGTATGTGGAAGAAGGGCAGCCTCTTGATGCATTTGTTGAGGTGACTATCAAGGATGATAAGCGCCAGGACCCGCCTATCAGCGAGGATGCTCTTGATATGCTCGGCATTCTGTCGAAGGAAGAATACCAAGAACTTAAAAATCTAACGAAAAAAATCAGCCAAATTGTTAAAGATGAGCTTGCCAAAAAGGGAATAGAGCTCTATGATATTAAATTTGAATTCGGACGCTTAGCTGACAATACAATAGTATTAATTGATGAAATTTCCGGCGGTAATATGCGTGCTTATAAGGACGGAAAATATGTTGAACCGCTTGAATTGGAAAAAATAATGTTGGCTGAATAAGTTTGTGTAATCCGGCAAACCCTGAAAGGATCTTATTCCAACAGACTCTCTGAAAAAAGGAGATTCCTTGGAGTAGGGTCTTTTTTTATCTTTATTTGTCCCAATATGTACGGCAAGGGAGCAAAGTCTTTCTATCGCTGATGGCCCAAAAATCCTTCTATGAACCAAATAAGAGACATTGCCTGTTTTCTTAAATTTCGCCGCTAAAATTTTTTATGTCATTTGCCATGTGTTGCAGAGGCTTTTTAAGACGGGAGATATTAATAGCGTTGTAAAAATATTTCCACCACCACGGGCTTTTTATTGAAAAAAACAGTCGATAAAAATTGTTGCCAAAAAATATTTTAGGAAGATAAAGAAAAATGTTATAATAGGAAATATATGTAACATTGTTTGTTTCCACGCTTTTATAAAAAGAATAGGCTTTTGGTTCAAGCGAATGATGAAGGAGATGAGGGATAATGGCTTTACTTCACGACGGTATTACCATGATCCATTTTGATGAAACATATCATTTGCAGACAAAGCTCAGCCGGTACGCCCATGACAATATAAACTTCATGGATTTGGAACATACGAATCTTTTTTGCGGGAGAAAGGCTTTTCACACGATTAAAGCGCGTCTTGGGGAAAGAAAACAAAAGGGTATTACCTTTCTCGGAAGCGGGAATTATCATTATGTAACTTATATTCTACTGCAGGAAATCACTGAACCTTTCACTCTGGTATTATTTGATAATCATACGGACCTTGCTGCAAGTGATGAGAAATGCACTCTTCTGTCATGCGGCTCATGGGTGTCCTTTGCCCTGAAAAAAATACCGCTGCTCAAGCAGGTAATTATTATCGGTCCAACCTCTGTACAGTCTCACCAAACCCGTCTGCCCCGGGTGACTATTTATCCGTTTAATATCAAACATCCATATTATTTAAAATCTGTTCTGTCTTCCATCCATACCGAACATATTTATATCAGTATCGACAAAGATGTCCTTAATACTTTTGAAGCAGAGACAAATTGGGATCAAGGAGCCATGGATCTCCAAACTTTGACGCAATATCTGAAACTTCTCTTTGAAAAAAGGGATGTGGAAGGCGTTGATATTTGCGGTGAATCAAAGATATCTACTGTCTCGCAATTTTTGCCTGATTTTCAAAGAACAATTAAGAAAAATGAAAATGCCAATCTAATGATTTTGCGGGAATGTCTTAATTCAAGCAGCAAACAGACGAAAGGAGCATAATTTTCAACAAGAAAAATGCCAACCTGATTCCGGTTGGCATTTTGATATTTTTAAGAGGGAGGTTTATGGAAACAAATAGCTTCAGAGAGTTTCAATTATGGTTGTTGTTTTTGGAGGGAAGCGGCGATTATCCTTCCTTCCAAACCTCATCATAAATGTCACTGTCCCAATATTCTATTTTGATTTCTCCTGCTTCGGAGTAAGACTTATATTTTTTCTCCTTTATATGCTCCAGAAAATAGAGAACTTCCTCAAGTTCCGGTTCAGGAATCTCATTAATCAATTTGATCAATCTTTCTCTTGCCGTAGTCATGGCAATCACTCCTGTATTTTTATTTTACTGTCCTCTCATGCAAGCCTGGAAAGCAGCGCGGCTGCAAATGTGAGTGGCAGTATTCCTTTAAAACCGTCAGCTAAAAGTGTTGAAATCACGCTGTAATTTAATATATGCAGCTAAGGGTTTTATTAGAACAGTTTTTGAAAATTCAAGTTTTTTAATTTCAAACTTATTATAACACCGTTAGAATTCCTTGTGATTAAATTAACACAATGTTAATAAAATTGTTAAAAATGGCACAAAGTCTAATCAAATCTTAATAAGTTCTTGACATTTTCAAAAAAGGTTTTGGATATCTCTTTTTTAAGATAAAGACAGATGGAAAGCAAGATGATATGAGAGGGTGGTGAAGGGTGAAAAAGAGAGCTTTGCTCATTGTTGTTGCGCTTGCAGGTATCCTTTTCTTTGGCAGTATTTTATTTTTTAATAACGGAATTGCCGGGGAAACGGTTCAGTCTGAAGGAATGGCTGACCGGACAGGTATGACGGCCGGTTCGGCAGGAAATGTAAAGAATACCGCTGAAACCCTGGATGGCGGAGAACAAGTGGTACTTCAGGAAAGAGTCGGTGCTGATGATATTTGTCCGATTTCCGGTCTGCCCGTTGGAAGCGGTGCAGGAGGAATGGGCAGGTATTTTGCAGGGACGATGCATGAAACCATTGCCAGTGAACTTGGAATCACAACAGACGAACTTCGAGCCGAACGTTTTGCCGGAAAGTCAATTGCTGAAATTGCAAGCGAAAAAGGAATATTGCCGGAGAAACTTCAAGAAGAGATTTTAAAAAAAAGAACGGCTCAACTTGAAGAACTTGTTAAGGACGGTATCATTACCGGGGAACAAAAGAATGTCATGGAACAACATTTCAAAAGCCGGCTTGAAACCGTGCTGGAACGTGATACGGTTGGCCCGTTCAATGGCCGGAGACCAGGAAGAATGCAAAAAAACAGCATGAACGGCAATAATGATGAACAATTGTTCCGTCAAAACCGGTATGGCCATTGTTTTGGCGGTCCATACCGTTATGCAAATTAAAGGGATTGCAGACTTTGAAGTGAATTCTTCAAAGTTATTTTTTTGCAAAAAAAAATTTTCCGCCCGGGGCTGCGGGCAGATCCTCATAGATACCTGGTCCTGCTTGTTTGTCTTTCTTTTCCGTTCAGGAGTTTTCCGTGTAAACCCGCATCGTAACGGAAGCGTCATTTTTTATGACAATCTGATGTATTCTACTTGTTATAATAGAGAGTAAAGTATAACGGAATTTCGGGTATTTGATTTTTTTCGTATGAAGAAGCTGCGGGAAAAACTGCCCGGTTCTGTAGAGCTACAAAGGTATTTATAAATTCTGAATGTTTCAGTTTTTAAATATAGCAGGAAAGCATTTTGCCCGGGATTTACTCTTTCGGAATAATTGAAAAAGTCTTATTTCAAGGGAGAATATTGTAACGAATCAGTTCAGTGTTCGTCTATTAAGATGAATCGGCGTGTCTTCATCCGGACAGAACATCGTTTCTCCCTTCGTATAGAGTCTTTTGAATTAGCAGCACCGGCAAAAATTTTGTCAGGGAGGAATGAACGGTGGAAAGGTTAATTGCCGTAGTCGAAGATGAAGAAAAAATTCGCGGAATGATCCGGTCCTATTTACAAAATGAAGGCTATGAAATTGTCGAAGCAGAAGACGGCACAACGGCTGTCGAACTGATAAAGGCTCAAAAAGTCGATCTTGTTCTTCTCGATATAATGCTCCCGAAAAAAGATGGCTATGAGGTATTAAAGGAGATCAGAAGAAATAATAAGAAACTTCCAGTCATTATGCTGACAGCAAGGGCGGAGGAGATTGACAAGCTGCTCGGACTGGAAATGGGGGCAGACGATTATATTACGAAGCCCTTCAGTATGAGGGAATTGGCCGCAAGAATTAAAGCTGTTCTCAGGCGGACCTATTTCGATTACGATGACGGGGACCAGGATGATGAAATGCTTGTACGGGGGGAACTTGAAATTGATCAGGGTGCCTATGAAGTCAAGCTTGCCGGGGAGCCGGTTAATCTGACCCCGACAGAATATAAAATCCTGGTTACTCTTGCAGAGAAACCGGGCCGTGTTTTCAGCCGCCTGCAGTTAATGGAACGTGCCATGGGAGAAGCTTTTGTTCATTATGAACGTTCCATTGACACACATGTCAGCAATTTGCGCAAAAAAATTGAAAAGGATCCGGCCAATCCGGAATACATTCATACGGTTTACGGCATCGGATACCGGTTCGGTGAAAAGAAATGAAGCTGCGATCCAAATTAATCATTTCCTTTACCGCTGTCATTCTTTTAATGGGACTGTCGGTTTTTTTTATCCTGCAAGCGACACTTGGAAAATCTTTTGGGGATTATGTAGAAAAGGCCAATACAGGTTATATGAGGAATGTGAAAGGTTTCTTGGAGGACTATTATCAAGAAAATCATTCTTTTGAAGGGCTTCAGGAGATTTTATCAGGCGGCGTACCGGCAAATAACGGCCACGGCAGTTCCCGTAAAGGCATGGGACATGGAAAAATGATGGGCGGAATGGGAATGATGAATAACCACATGTCCCGTTATGAAGTCATCGTTTTTGATCATAATGGAGTGATCATAGCAGATTCAAAGGGCGATAAAATCGGCGATTCAGCTGCGGGGTTGAAAGGGCCGAAAGAATCAATCGTTGTTGATGGACAAGTGATCGGGACAGTGCTTTTTTATGAGTACAGGCCCGGAGAAATTGAGTCAGAATATCTTCGCTCAGCAAAAATGGCCATTTTATTCAGCACATTGCTGGCTGCTGCATTGGCTGTTTTCATCAGCATTTGGCTGGCAGGGAGCATCACCCGTCCGTTGCAAAAATTGATGCGTGGAATTAAAGAGTTGGGAAAAGGAAAACAAGCAGCGAAGATACAAATTTCCGGGAAGGATGAATTTCAGGAATTAAGTCAGGCTTTTAACGAAATGTCAGCCCGTCTTGCCCGCAATGAGGAGATAAGACGGACGCTTGTTGCTGATGTAGCCCATGAACTGCGGACACCGTTAACAATCCTGCAGGGGAAATTTGAATCAATTCTTGAAGGAGCCGCAGAGCCGTCGGAGCAAGTGATCCTGGAGTTGAGTGATGAGGGGTACCGGCTGAACCGGCTTGTAAAAGATTTGCAGCAACTCAGCCTGGCGGAAGCAGGAAAGTTACCGCTTCAAAAATGTCCGGTAAATATGAAAACTTTTGCCGCAAAGGTGTGCACAAATCTGCAGTGGCTTGCCGAGGATAAGGGGATAACTCTGAGCAGTGAAAACATTCCGGAAGATGTTGAACTTTTCATTGATCCGGACCGGATGACCCAAGTGCTTGTGAATCTGATAGGAAACGCTTTAAGACACACTCCCGCCGGGGGACGGGTGGATGTTTCCGCAGAGGTTCGAAATGATTGTTTTTTGTTGCATATTGCAGACACAGGGCCTGGAATTCCGGAGGAAAGTCTTCCCTATATTTTTGAACGTTTTTACAAAAGGGATCCGGCACGAACCCGCAAGGACGGAGGCACAGGCCTCGGTTTATCCATTGCGAAAGGTTTTGTTGAAGCGCATGGAGGTACCGTAGCCGTTAAAAGCAAACTCAATCAGGGTACGACATTTACTGTTTCTCTGCCCAAAAATTAACAACAGCCAATTTGATGAAAAGCTATTATGTTTTTGCCGGAATGGCAAAAACTATATAAAAGAAAGGAGTTTCGCAATTACATTCTCCAATCTATTTGCATATATTTAATCTCTTGAAATATGGGAAGGAAGTCTGGAAATGAAAAGATTGTTAAAAGCGGATACGGTATTGTTTTATTTCATCCTTTCCTTAATCTATATGGACTTTGTTTTTAGGATGTTTACCGCAAAATATTTTATGTATCATGATCTTGTCGTTTCATTCTTATTTTTAATTGCCCTGGCTCTAATCTTTTTTTTGATAGCCACCTTTTTTCACGGCAGATTGAACCGGTTGCTTTCAACGGTTTTGTTAACGATCACGGCTATTATTTATTCGTCGCAATTTATTTATTTCCGGATTTTTAAAACTTATTACAGTGTTTATTCAGCCGGGAACGGTGCTCAGGTGCTGGAGTTTTGGCGGGATATTATTGCTGTTGTCCACAAAAATATATTAATTATTGCACTTATTTTTTTACCGGTATTTATTATGATTTTTTTTGGAAAAAGATTTCTTTATTTTGAAAAAATAGACTGGCTTAACCGGTTGTCCATTGTCATTTACATTGCCCTTGCGCACGGGGCTGGCATTGGCGCGGTTTATGCCGGCGGGAAAGGACAGCACTCCGCCTATGATTTTTACTATAAAGAGAGTTATCCGGTTCTATCAGTGGAACGGCTCGGTTTATTGACAACGATGAGGCTTGACTTGCAAAGACAGATAAGCGGCTGGTCACCGCCTTTTGAACTCACTGCTCCGGATAAAATTAAGCCTCCCGGTTCTTCCCGGCCTGCTGCCAATCAAAACGGGGAAGAGGAGCCGGAAGAAATTATTGAATACAATGTTATGGATATTGATTTTGACGAATTGATTGCCGGGGAAAGCAATGCAACGATTAAGGATATGCACAATTATTTTAAAAATGTGAAACCGACAAAGAAAAACGAGTTTACAGGAAAATATAAAGGCTACAATTTAATTTTTATAACTGCGGAAGCTTTTTCTCCATTTGCAGTGAAAAAGGAAGTTACCCCGACTCTTTATAAAATGGTTCATGAGGGCTATCATTTTACGAACTTCTACACTCCGCTCTGGGGTGTCAGTACATCCGACGGGGAATATGTGGCCTGCACAGGTCTTGTTCCTAAAAACGGCATATGGAGCTTCAGGGAATCAGGCAAAAATTATCTCCCCTTTGTGATGGGAAACCAATTGCGAAGCCTGGGTTATAAAACAATGGCTTATCATAATCATACGTATACTTATTACGGACGCAATTTATCCCATCCAAATATGGGTTACGAGTATAAAGGACTGGGAAATGGCCTTAATGTCAAGAAAACCTGGCCGGCATCCGATTTGGAAATGATGCAAAAAACAGTTCATGAGTACATCGGCAATGAACCGTTTCACGCATACTATATGACGGTGAGCGGACATCTGCAATACAATTTTTATGGCAATCATATTGCTGCCAAGAACAGATCCTTAGTGGAGCACCTTCCGTATTCAGAACAGGCAAAAGCCTATCTTGCCACCCAGATTGAACTGGACAGGGCGCTCGAATATTTGCTTAATGAATTGGAAAAGGCCGGTGTGGCAGAGCGGACACTGATTGCTCTCAGTTCGGATCATTATCCGTACGGCCTGGAGAAGAAAACGATTGATGAGTTTGCCGGACATCCGGTTGAAACGAATTTTGAACTGTATAGGAACACGTTTATTCTGTATACAAAAGGGATGGAACCGATGACGATTGCGAAACCGGCTTCGAGCCTGGATATTATCCCGACCCTTTCCAATTTGCTCGGATTGGAGTATGATTCCAGGTTATTGATGGGTCAGGATATTTTTTCAGATTCAGCGCCGTTAATCATGTTTGCCAACAAGAGTTTTATAACAGATAAGGGCAGATATAATTCGGAGACAGGAAAATTTACGCCAAACCCCGGTGTTAATGTTGATCAAGCTTATATTGATTATATTTCTTCTGTTGTTGAGGCGAAATTCTATTATTCCGCGAAGATTTTGGAGACCGATTATTACAGGAATCTGTTTTGACAATTGGTGTTTCCCGGGAAGAATGAAACTTGAATTTACGGAGCGCGGAGAATCTGAAAACTGTGTTTAAACGTTCAGGAAAAGAAAAATATAGTTG
>JANWJP010000094.1 GCA_025451895.1 Robertmurraya sp. | reverse complement strand
ATTAAGTGATAATCCCGAGAGAACATCATATATGATTTCTAAAGCAATGCAGGATGCCGGATATGAAATTATTCCGGTAAATCCGAATGCCGATGAAATCTTGGGAGTTAAAGCCGTGCCCAGCTTGAAAGATATTGAAGGCCATGTGGATATAGTCAATGTATTCCGCCGTTCGGAATATTTAATGGATGTGGCTAAAGAGTTTGTCGAAATTGATGCGGATATTTTCTGGGCCCAGCTCGGTCTTGTCAATGAAGAGGCTTATAATTTCTTGAAAGAGAAGGGCTATACAGTGATCATGGACCGCTGCATCAAGGTTGAGCATGCATTAACAAAATAACGGAGCGGGCGTTCGAATTAGACAATTAATTTTTATAAATCTGTCAAATTTCCCAAAAAACAGCGCATGAGTTATTCATGGGCTGTTTTTTTAATCTGGTTATAAGCGTGAAATCACCTTCATTAAAGCGTTTGCCAAATGAAATAATTTATATACAATAAACTTTAGAGCGTTTGACTGTGGTACAATAGTAAAGGAACATTCGTTCCTGTACGCACTTATTTTCGTTTTTATTCATTAAATAAAATGTTAAAGTTAAACGTACAACGTAAATTTATTCTTAAAGGGATCGGTTTAATCATAATTATTGTTTGCAGCAATGAATGATGTTTTTTATAAATGTATGTCGTTGTCTGTACTTGAAAAGGTGTAACAATAATAGAGAAAACGATGCCTTTGATGATTTGAAAGGAGTATGTTTGTGGCAAGAAATCAGCAAGCTTTTCAATTCGATTACAATGATGATGCCATACAAGTACTGGAAGGCCTTGAGGCAGTGAGAAAACGGCCGGGAATGTATATCGGCAGCACAGATGCCAGAGGACTTCATCATTTGGTATATGAAATCGTTGATAATTCCATCGACGAGGCTTTGGCAGGGTACGGTGACCATATTACCGTAAAAATTCACAAAGACCATTCTATTAGTGTATCGGACCAGGGGCGGGGCATGCCCACCGGAATGCACAAACTCGGCAAACCAACTCCGGAAGTCATTTTAACCATTTTGCATGCAGGGGGAAAGTTTGGCCAGGGAAGTTATAAAACAAGCGGCGGTCTGCACGGAGTTGGAGCGGCAGTAGTCAATGCTCTTTCGGAGTGGCTGGTTGTTACAATTAAACGGAATGGTTTTATATACGAACAGAAATTTGCAAACGGCGGTAAGCCGGTTACGACTTTAGAAAAGACAGGAACGACCAGACAAACCGGAACAAAGATTCATTTCAGGCCGGATACGACGATCTTTTCCAATATAAATTTTAATTACGATATTATTTGTGAACGGATGAGAGAGTCTGCTTTTCTTTTAAAAGGAGTTACGATTGAAGTTTTCGATGAACGGAATGACAGGCATGATGTTTTCTGTTATGAAAACGGTCTGGAAGCATTTGTTGAATACTTAAATGAAGAAAAGGATGTGCTCCATCCGGTTGTCAGTTTTCAAGGGAAAAGCAATGATATTGAGGTTGAGTTTGCTTTCCAGTTTAACGACGGCTATTCAGAAAATGTCTTATCCTTTGTTAATAACGTGCGGACAAAGGATGGAGGAACTCATGAAATTGGCGCAAAAACCGCGATGACACGCGTAGTCAATGAGTATGCACGAAAGGTCGGCCTGCTCAAAGAAAAAGATAAAAATCTGGACGGTTCCGATATTCGCGAAGGGTTGTCTGCTGTGATTTCCGTGAGAATTCCAGAAGTTTTGCTGCAGTTTGAAGGGCAAACGAAAGGGAAACTGGGAACAAGTGAGGCCCGTTCTGCAGTTGATGCTGTGATATCAGAGCAGTTGTCCTATTTTCTCGAAGAAAATCCGGACATAAGCAACCTTCTTATAAAAAAATCCATTAAAGCTTACCAGGCCCGGGAAGCAGCCAGAAAAGCGAGGGAGGATGCCCGCAGCGGGAAAAAACGCAAGCGTTCTGAAGCTCTTCTTTCGGGAAAATTAACTCCGGCTCAGACCCGCAATCCGAAACGCAATGAGTTATATCTGGTCGAGGGGGATTCGGCGGGAGGTTCGGCAAAACAGGGACGGGATCGCCGTTTTCAAGCTGTTTTGCCTCTGCGCGGAAAAGTAATTAATACGGAAAAAGCAAAACTCCAGGATATTTTTAAGAATGAGGAAATAAATACGATCATTCATACAGTCGGTGCCGGTGTGGGTGCAGATTTTAATATTGAAGATTGCAATTACGATAAAGTGATTATTATGACAGATGCGGATACAGATGGCGCCCATATTCAAGTGCTTTTACTAACGTTTTTTTATCGTTATATGCGTCCCCTTATTGAAGCGGGAAAGGTGTATATTGCATTGCCGCCCCTCTATAAAGTCAGCAAAGGAACCGGAAAAAAAGAAATGATTGAATATGCCTGGGATGACGATGAACTCCGCGAGATTACCAAGAAGATGGGGAAAGGTTATACCATTCAGCGTTATAAAGGTCTTGGGGAAATGAATGCAGACCAGCTTTGGGAGACGACAATGAACCCTGAAACAAGAACTTTAATCCGCGTTCGCATTGATGATATTGCCAGAGCGGAGCGGCGGGTAACGACGCTGATGGGAGATAAAGTTGAGCCGCGGAGAAAATGGATTGAAAACAATGTTTCGTTTGGCCTTGAAGAAGACGGAAGCATCCTGGAAAACGAAAATATTATCGTCACTGAGGAGGGACAACAATGAGCGGGACAGCAGAAAAATTCAGGGATCTTGCTTTGGAAGATGTCCTTGGCGACCGGTTTGGACGCTACAGTAAATATATCATACAGGACAGGGCTTTGCCGGATGCCCGGGACGGATTAAAACCGGTTCAACGCCGGATTTTATATGCCATGCATGTGGAAGGAAATAGCCATGATAAAGGGTTCCGGAAATCGGCTAAAACAGTCGGGAATGTAATAGGAAATTACCATCCCCATGGTGACAGTTCTGTTTATGAAGCGATGGTCAGGCTCAGCCAGGATTGGAAAATCCGCAACGTCCTCGTGGAAATGCACGGGAACAACGGAAGCGTTGACGGGGATCCCCCCGCAGCGATGCGATATACAGAAGCAAGACTCTCTGCGATCGCTTCTGAACTATTAAAAGATATTGATAAGAGAACAGTAGATTTTGTACCGAACTTTGATGATACCGCCAGTGAACCGACTGTCCTTCCGGCGGCATTCCCGAATCTTCTTGTCAATGGTTCCACCGGAATCTCGGCAGGTTATGCGACGGAGATTCCTCCTCATAATCTGGAAGAGATTATTGACGGTGTCATTATGAGAATTGAGAAACCTGATTGTTCTGTCGAGGATTTAATGACCGTTGTTAAGGGACCCGATTTTCCCACCGGCGGAATTATTCAAGGTGTGGACGGGATAAAAAAAGCTTACAAAACAGGGAAAGGGAAAATCATTGTCCGCAGTAAGGCAAATATAGAACAATTGCGCGGCGGCAGACAACAAATTGTCATTACGGAAATCCCTTACGATATAAATAAGGCGACTCTTGTTAAAAAAATAGATGAATTCCGTTTTGACAAGAAGGTTGAAGGCATTTCCGAGGTTCGTGACGAGACTGACCGTTCAGGACTGAGAATTGTTATTGAACTGCGGAAAGATGCTCATGCGGAAGGTGTTTTAAATTATTTATACAAAAACAGCGACCTCCAAGTAACATATAATTTTAACATGGTTGCAATCCATAACCGCAGACCGGAATTAATGGGATTAAGAGAACTCCTTGATGCATACATAGAACACAGAAAAGACGTAGTTACGAAAAGAAGCCGGTATGAATTGCAAAAGGCCCAGGACAGAATCCATATTGTCACAGGGTTAATTAAAGCCATTTCCATTTTGGATGAGGTCATTGCAACCATTCGCGCATCTAAGGATAAAAGAGATGCGAAAAATAACTTAATGGCCAAATATCAATTTACCGAACCGCAGGCAGAAGCAATTGTTTCCTTGCAGTTGTACCGCTTGACGAACACGGATATCACCGCTCTCAAAAAAGAGGAGGAGGAGCTTTTAAAAACGATTGCCCGACTTAAAGAGATTTTGGAAAGTGAGAAAAAGCTCCTATCCGTTATTAAAAAGGAACTTCGCGACGTAAAAAAACGATTCGCTGAACCGAGGCGGACGGTGATAGAAGAGGAAATTGAGGAAATTAAAATTAATCTAGAAGTGCTTGTGCCAAGTGAAGATGTGATTGTGACCGTTACAAAAGAAGGATATGTGAAGAGAACAAGTCTCCGATCGTTCATTGCATCAAATGGTCAGGAACCCGGCATGAAGGATTCGGACCGCCTTCTGGCCAAGCTGAATATGAATACGACAGATGTCCTGCTTTTGTTTACAAATAAAGGCAATTATCTCTATTGTCCTGTTCATGAATTACCCGATATTCGCTGGAAAGATATGGGGCAGCATGTGGCGAATATTATCCAGATTGAGCGGGATGAGGAAGTTATACATGTGCTCCCGGTGAAAGACTTTAATAAAGAGGCTTACCTGTTGTTTATTACAAAGAATGGAATGGTTAAGAAAACAGAATTGAGTCAATACAAGGCCCAACGATATTCCCGTGCTTTAACAGCCTTAAATCTAAAAGGAGACGATGAAGTGGTTGCTGTCCATGAAACAACAGGGGATACTCATCTATTTTTAAATACTTGTTTAGGTTACGGGTTAAGATTCCCTGAAGAGGAAGTCAGTCCGGTGGGCATTCGGGCTGCCGGCGTTAAAGGAATCAATTTAAAACCAGGTGATTATGTCGTTGCAGGACATGCGCTTGTGAAGGATGAAAACAAAGATTTAATTATTGCCACACAACGCGGTGCCGTGAAAAAGATGAAACTTGATGAATTTGATTTAGCCGCAAGAGCGAAGCGGGGGGTTGTCATGCTGAGAGATTTAAAAACAAACCCTCACCGGATAATTGGAACCGTTCTTGCAAATGACGAAGATGAAATATTTATCCAATCGGAAAAAGGACAGACTGAGAACTTTAAAGCTTCAGAATTAAGATATAATGACCGTTACTCGAACGGCTCTTTCTATATGGATGAAACCGAAAGCGGAAAATTGATTTCCATTTGGAAGGTTTCTTCTGAAAATGACCAAGACCGGAATACAAATGAAAATTAAACAGAATTAAATTTTTAACCACCTTCGTTTTTTCAGCGGGGGTGGTTTTATTTTTTATGGAAAGTGCATTTATTTCCAAAAAATAGGCAAACTAACATGAATTCATATTATAGCCGTACATTAATTGCATTATATTAACAAAGGTATTTTTGCGAGAAATAGTGTGCATGCTTGTGTGTGATTGTTTACCGTCACTTGTCTTTAATTAGGTTAATTAGCAAAATGAACGGAAAAATAGGTGCTTTATGCATAATTTGTGCGGAGGGAATTTTATGAAAATACACAGCATTTTCCTTTGTGTTTTCCTGTTTTGTTTATTTGGTTTCTGTGCTCAACAAGTATCGGCACAGGAAGGACCGGTGCAAATTTTTAAAAAGTTAAATACCGATGTAACGGGTGACGGTAAAGAGGACAACATAGTTGTTTTCGGTGAACAAAAAGAACAGGATTTCTTTAAGCGAATCGTGATTGAAGTGCGGACGGGCAGCGGACAAAAACACAGGATTCAGCAAAAGGGAGGTTTGCATCCGGAAATTTTTGTTTGTGATTTGAACGGGGATCAATTGGATGATCTTTTTGTATCGGTTCCGGAAGATTACGGCAAAAATAAGGCCGGCACCTATATATATTTTTTTAATAATGATGCAATTGTAGAACTGACAGCTCCGGATTCTCCTGTTATTCAAACTGAATTACTTAATGATTATAAAGGAAAAATTATCATTGAGATCCAGGATAAAACCGAAACGTTTATCCTGGATTTAAGTGACCGTGCCAGTGAGTATACGGAACTCGGATTGTATCAAGAAAACGGTTTGTTAAACGAGTCTGCAGAATTACCGGTTTCCCCTTACAGCAAGTTCAAACCGGTGCGTGTCAAGGGCGGTAAATATATTTTGAAAGACAGCAGGGCAGTTTCTGATCTTACAAATAAAAATATCATTGCCACCGTGGAAGTGTTTTGGTCATTGGAGGAAGGCGGATGGGTTTTGAAAGAAGTCGATGTCCGCGATTATTAAGGCCGATTTTCATTGATAAATGTCTTTTTAATGTTGACAGAGAGTTTTAAAGTTTTAAAAACGGGAAATTGAGAAAAGCTGTTGAAAAAGAACAAGTTGTAGGCCATTGTCACTTTTCCTTTCATGTTTTCATATAATACTCCACAAGAAATACTTCTTCAAACGGGGGAGTTTTAATGAGTAAATCTCAGTCAGGCAAATTATGTGTTACCTTTTTTCCTCCGGCTACGCCGTTTAAGCCTGTGGATGAAAGGAAATATACCTTTTCCAAAAACAATGAAACAGGCGATTGCAATTTGACTATCGGTTATTGTTTTGATGAAAGCGTCATCGATCCTGTTTATCATAACGAGATTTTCTCGGAATGGGTTTACCGGAGGGGCCAGTATATTTTAAAAGGAAAGGTTTTTGTAAATAGCAGCGAAGTGGAAGAACAGTATGCCAAAAAACGCTTTTTATTCTTTCAAAGGGAAATGCAGGAAGCTTTGACATCTATTGTGAATGGGGATCGGAGATTTTTCCAAAATTATCCGTGGCTTCTGGACTCCCCTATCTATATTCATTTTGAATCAACTTTTCCAAAGTATAATCAAGTTTTTTATTATGGCAAACCAAGACAGTATTTAGCACAAGGGCAGCAGGAGTTTATTTCTTAAAGGCAGTTTTTTCTGTTAAGGTAAGGGAGGGCGGGTCTTGAGCCGCAGCGGCATAGATATTACGTCAATATAAGATATGCTGTTACGGCTTTCTCCCTTAAAAAACAAGGAAAGCATCTGTTTTAGTTTAGTAATGAATGAAATTGATTTAATTTTCCGCCCTTTTCTTTTTGAGGATATATTTGTTAAAATGAATTTAAAAATATTACATATTTCAGTAAAATAATCCCTTCATAAAAGGAGGAAATTTTTTATGGACAGTATTTCAAGCTATACGGTATTAAATAATGGAGTGAAAATGCCCTGGCTCGGCTTGGGGGTTTATAAATCCAAAGAAGGGGAAGAGGTGGAAAACGCAGTCAAAACAGCCTTAAAAATCGGCTACCGCAGCATTGATACCGCTGCATTATATGAAAATGAACGGGGAGTGGGCAAGGCAATCAGGGATTCGGGTATTCCGCGTGAGGAGATTTTTGTAACAACGAAAGTATGGAATGATCGGCACGGCTATGATTCAACATTAAATGCGTTTGAAGAGAGCCGGAAAAAACTCGGACTTGAATACATAGATTTGTATTTGATTCATTGGCCTGTTCCGGAAAAATTTAAAGAAACTTGGAGGGCGCTTGAAAAACTTTACAGCGACGGACTTGTAAGAGCGATTGGTGTCAGCAATTTTCAAATTCATCATCTGGAAGAATTAATGGAAAGTTGTGAGGTAAAACCGGCAGTGAATCAAGTGGAGTTTCATCCGCTGCTGACCCAGAAGAAATTATTGGTTTTTTGTAAAGAACATAATATTCAAATGGAGGCGTGGGCTCCCTTAATGAGAGGGGGAGTGCTGGATGCCCCGATTATTAAAAAAATCGCTGAAAAATACGGAAAAACGCCGGCTCAAGTGGTATTGCGCTGGGATTTGCAGCATGGCGTGGTAACAATTCCGAAGTCTGTACGCGAAGAACGGATTAAAGAAAATAGCGATATATTTGATTTTCAGTTGACAAGTGAAGAAATGGGTCAAATTGACAGTTTGAATCAAGATAAACGGACAGGACCCGATCCGGATGTTTTTGTTGAACAGTGGCGTTAACGTAGGACAATGCTGCGCATTATGGAATGGAGAGGTGCAAACGGCAAGTAAAATGTTGACTTGCCGTTTTTGCATGAGTTCTTAGAAAGGAAGAAGATGGTGTTTTTCATAATAATATTATGTAAACTAATTAAAGTATTTTGAAGGAGAGCTACGGAACGGACTGCAAACTGAATGAGAATTGAACTGATAATGAAGCAAATAATTCCGTCAGGGATGAACTGAGATTGAAATTGTTTATATTTATGCAGCTTTAGAATAAATCATTTAATATTTATTTAAAGGAATTTAGATTTTTAAATTTCATTTTGTCTCAATATCTCAAGTATACTTGTGTTTTGAGACATTTTTTAAATTTATTTTTTTACTTCTGATAATTTATATTATGTAAACTAAAATTTTTTTATATCTTTACTCAACATAAACAACCAACCAGCTTCCCCTTTTTATTTTTATAGTTTTTTTTAAAGAAGAATCTATATTTCCTTGTTGTTATATATTAATCTAAAATACAATAAAAAGGCCTTACAGTATTGTTGATTGCAAGTACCGGTGCTATAAATTTTATTTTAGTTTATTGATTATTTCATATCCCTCATTCACAACAAGATTCTCGAGGTACGACCATAATTCCTCTGAATGCTGAGACATATTAAGTCTTTTATATGTTATAAATTTTCCAAGTTCGATAGAATAAATGATTTTGGCCAACCGAATCAAATCATTTTTTCCTTTTACCCAAATGCGATAAATAGAGTTTCCTGTTTTTGTTATCTCTTCTGTTCGTTCGGTATGCAGCCGCCATTCGTTAAAAACAGTGTATAAACCTTCAGAAAAATTTTTACTGCCGGTTGTTACATGCATGGAATAACCCTCACAGTCTACAAAGCCGTCGCCATCAATGACACCTCTAACAAAAGCAGGTAATAATTCTTTTGGTACATTTGGAAAAAGAACGGTTCTTGATTTGTTGGGAAAAATTTTTAATTTCGCCAGATCTTCCACAATTTTCTTAGAATTTATGACTAGGATCGTTATTTTTTTCGGAGATTCTTTTGCTTTATAAACAACATAATCTGCATCCATATATTGTGCTGCTAATTTCAATAGGCGTTCGTCTTTTTGGGCAAATGTAATTGAATTTCCGGAGACATTGCCGTCTGTTATAAAGAATCCTAAAACCCATGCCATTTCATAAGTCCATTTTTTAAAAAAATCCTCATTGACTTGATTTTTTCTTGGTTGACCGGAATATTGCTTACGATTTAATTCCACTCCATGCTTTTTTATCACATTCAAAATCGAGCGTCTTTTCAGTCCGGCGATTGATTCCATTTCCTTATATGGTATTCCTGCTTTATACATTTTTATAATATCTTCATCTTTTATTCCAGGATTTCGCGGCATAGTGATCACCTTCTGAAAAGAGTATAATTTCTGGAAAAAATGAGTTTATCGATGGATTCTAAAATAATAAATAAAAAGGAAAGAAAAAATCAGGAGCTGAGTAAAGAGAGATAAGGGATAGAGGATTCTCATTTTTTAAACAAATGAATTTGAACACAATATTCGATTACATCATTAATGAATAATCCGTGATTTTTTGCAAAGGTTTTTGTTGCTTCCAGAAGTTTTTTGTTATATGTAGTTTTATATTGTATGCGATCTTTGGGACGTTCTTTTTTATTGTAATTTATTTCATTTTGTTCCAAGACTTTTTTCAAAGCGAATTCATTTAATAATTTTTATGTGTGTTTTGTTCCTTGGCTAACTCTTCTAATTGAATTAAGAGTGCTTTGCTGATATTCGTCCGAAATTTTATTT
>JANWJP010000093.1 GCA_025451895.1 Robertmurraya sp. | reverse complement strand
TTTTCAATAGAGCCTAAAAGAAAAGAAGGGACTTCCCCTCTATACGCCAAAACCCTATTGAGTCCCGCAAAATAAACCAAACACACAAAAACAAAGGGCGGGGAACAGCAACATATGCTCGTTCCATTCCATCCGTCTCTCCGCCGGTATAATCCGGCATCCCGGATGGACGCATTCACATAATAATACTCTTTTCCGACAAAAAAGTTTCAAAATAATTCCCCTAATATATTAACACTCCAAACGGAACCATGACAACTCACGGGGCATGGGCACTTATATCCACAGCCCGGGACATGGGGACAGGAACCGCGACCCAAATCCTGCCTGGGACATGGGAACAAAACCGGATCCCGGACCAAACCAAAAGACTGGGGGCAATAATCCCGTCCCTGTCCGAAACACAAACACTGACAGGGAAGCGGGAAACAGAACCCGGTGATACACAAGCATGATCAAGGGGGCAGAAGATTAGAATCTTGCTTCATTCAAACGCAAATAAAGGCGGAGGATAAGAACTGCGGCCGCCTCAGTCTAAGAGAGGAGATTAACGCCCGGCTCTGACTGAGCACAAACCAAAGCCGGAGACCAAACCGCTACCCCTCTCGAACACAAACAAAGCCAGGGACGGAACCGACACCCTGCAGCTCAAACAAACAGGGCCGGGAGACCAAACCGACACCCTCCCAAACACAAACAAAGCCAGGGGGCCGGATCAACACCCTGCCCCCAACCCCAAACTTGTCTGACTGCTACACATCGGCTTTCAAACATCATTCGCAGCCCCGGCCCGGCGCTTGATGCATTATCCAACATGACACCCCAACAAAAATACCGGTTTATATCCCCGTTTTGACACCCGCTCATACATCCCCCGTTCTGATACCGGGCACACATCCACTGGCAACCCCCGGAAGACAGCCGTTCGACGGACCTCACACCAGCCAACGTCCGGCATGCCCAAGCGGGCGCAGTGCACAGATTCTCACCCAACACTTAACTGAAGCAATCAAATTCATCATTTATGTACGGTTTCCCTGATGCCTGACGCCTTTCCGTTCCCAGGCCCGGTTAAATGGTATGATTAAAATTTATTTGCGAGTCCATGACCTAACAGTTATGGGTCTTGAAGACATTACCATTAAAGAATTCGCGAGGATTCCCGCAAGTCAGATTTGCGAATACACTGAACGCAAATTCCCTCACAATGGCCGGCTCTACTTTTCTTCTTTTGCGGGAGCTGCTTGAGCGGCTGCAGCCATATCCTCACTCATGGCTGTTGCAAATTGCTCAATTTCATCGGCAATGGATTCCTCGATATCATTGAGCGCGGCTGACAAGGCTGAAGCGGAAATATTGTACAGCTCTGCCGCATCTTTTTTTGTCATCTTTGTTTTCGGATTCATATTCAGGAGCAAATAATGAATCGCAGCGGCGTAAGTAGCCGGCTTTCTTCGTTGATCCGGATTCTTTTTGCAATAACTGTTCCAAAGGGCAAAGGCCGTAATCGTGGCTTCATAAGCGTTATCATATGATGCAAGGCCCTTTTCCAATAACCCGGCCGTTTCCTTATGGGCCGGCTTTTCCCATTGAATATCTTCCGCTCCGTATTTCACGGCGAAGAGCGGGAGCTGATTCATAATAATCAAAAATTCCTTTGCCAAAAATTTAACCGGGTCATCAAAAGGCGAAGCGGCAAATTCATTCTTCAGATATTTCTCTTCGTTGCCCTTTAACGGAGATTTATAATCAAACGGCTCCCAGAAGAAAATTTTGTCCTCCCCGAACGGAATAACTATCGCAATACCATAGGCCTGTTCGGAAGTCTTCACAGGAGACAAAAGCTTAATATCCAGCACTTCATCCGTTAACACATCGCGAATTTGCAAACGTTCCCCGCTGACGGACAACACCGGACCGGCAACAGGACGTGCATTTGTCCATGTTTCGGCAATTTCCCGCAGTTTGGGGCGGAGAATCGTATCGCCTTTTTCCTTCATAAATCTCTCAAAAATCGTTGTGCCGTCCCCGAGATCACCAAAGAAGGTGAACCAGACGGTGTGTGCCAACACATAAAACTGTAGTTCTTTCTGCTGGTCTTTAATAACCAAATACTCTAATTTTTCTTTAAAATCTTTCCCCAATTCCCCGGAAAACTCACTGACCGCATAATCGATAATTTGACTGTGGAGGGCAACTGCATCCCTCTCAAGTAAAACAGTGATGGGGATCGCGTCCTTCACACCGCAGCATTTCTTATATTTTTTTCCGCTGCCACATGGACATGGATCATTTCGGCCAACCTGATTTGACATCTTGTTCTTCCTCTCTTTCTAAAATAATACATTCATAGATTATGAGATAAGGCTGTTTCATAAACTTTGCACTCCCGGACACCCGGCACAGTTAAACAGAAATAACCGGCGGACCGGCACATGCAATTTTTAAAATCCGGGAACACCATCGTTCAGAAAAAGCCTTTAATATTTACAAAAGCCTTTATAATACAGTCTAATCATTTTTCAAAAAAATAAAACAGTTACCCGGGCCTTTTGGGGCAACTGTTTACAAACTGTAATAATTAATACAAAAAAACTTCCATTACTGTACGGAAGCACCATTAATTTAGGGGACTCAGCCTGTATATGGGGGGTGGCTGTCTAATATGACACTTCTTAATGGTGCTTCGTTGCAACTTACAATATGTTCTCACAAGCATTTTGTATCGGCAAGTCTTCAACGGAATTTAAGGATAAACCCCTATATTTTTTGTAAAAAGCAGCCAGGTTCCGGAGGATAGCACACTGCCCGGAAAAGTCCGGATCACCACTTGATAGCCGGAAATCAGCTCAACTTAAAAAAATTGCCCCGTACACAAGCGAACCTGCTATCACATATGCGGGATGGACACGGAACTTTTCCAACAAGAAAAAACTCACCGTGCCAATTAATATGGTCTGCCACAAGCCAATCCCGGCATGGGAGGTGGCAATAAAATCATAAGTCAGAATCCCGAGCAGCACCCCGACAACCGGCCTTACAAAAACAGTCAGCCGTTTTACCTTCGGTGACTCTTTATGCTTCATCAAAATATTTAACAACGTCAGCATTAAGACCAGCGAAGGCGCAACAACCGCAAACACTCCGACAACAGCACCGAGAACCCCGCCCTGCTGAAAACCGATATAGCCGGCCATCTTCGTGGCAATCGGCCCCGGTAATGCATTGCTGATAGCAAGCACTTCACTGAACTCACTGACCGTAAGCCAGCCGTACCGGCCGACAACTTCATTTTCCACAAGGGGAATCAACGCCGGTCCGCCGCCGTAGCCGAGGATGCCGGGTATAAAAAAAGCCAAAAAGATTTGCCAATAAATCATGATTGCCTCTCCTTCACCTTATTGTCCGCGGAATCCTTTTTCAATAATGCGGCCATCAGCAGCCCGGCAATTAAAATAGCAGGATGAATATGTAAAAACTCCAGAATAATAATGCTTCCGATCACAAAAATGATCGTCCAGCCCCAGCCCAAAAAGGATTTTGCCGAGTTCTTTATAAAAGACCAGGTCATCGTGGCCAGCATAACCGCCACAACCGGAACAACCGCGGAAGTCATGCCGGAAACCCACGTCTCGTCCTTATACTTATTTAAAACCGTTAAAAGAAAGATAATCAGAAGAATCGTGGGCAGTATGGATGCAAGCAGCGCATTCAGCATACCGGCAACCCCTCCGACCCGGTAGCCGATATATCCGGCCATCTTCGTGGCAATCGGCCCCGGCAATGCATTCCCAAGGGCCAAAATATCTCCGAATTGATCATCATCCATCCATTTATATTTTTTAACAACCTCATTATAAACAAGAGGAATCGACGAAGGACCTCCCCCGTAGCCGAAAATTCCCACCCGGAAAAAGGCCAGGAATATATGTAATTGCTTCATGCAGTCTCACCTCTGTTTTTCTCTAATAAACCCTTTACTGGTAAAATTTGATTCTTCCTATTATATCATGTCCTGCTGCACGGAGATGCATTGATTTTTTTAAGCTTCCACCGGGGGACGAAAAATTTAATGATGCAACTTTATCGGTTTAAAAAGGCAACAAGAAACCCGCAGTCTCCGTGGAAGCTGCGGGTTTCAAAGGGAAGGACACCCCGTCCCTCCCCTCTAAAAATCTATATTATTGAGCCTCAATTAATCCGTAACGGCCGTCCTTACGTCTGTAGACAACGCTGGTCCTGTTTGTTTCAGCGTTCGTAAATACGTAGAAGTTGTGGCCGAGAAGGTTCATTTGCAAAATGGCCTCTTCGCTGTCCATCGGCTTCAGCGTAAAGCTTTTTTGGCGGACAATTTCCAGTTCATTGTCCTCTTCAACACTTTTTACATCATTGTTGTTATTGCCGTTAGTGACAAATAAGTCGTTGATGCTGCCCTTCTCGCGTAATTTTCTATTAATTTTTGTTTTGTGTTTACGGATTTGCCGCTCTAATTTATCAGTGATTAAATCAATCGCTGCATACATATCATCATTAACTTCCTCTGCGCGAAGAACCAGGTTCGGCATCGGAATTGTTACTTCAACTTTCGCTTTCTTGTCAGTGTATGTTTTCAAATTAACATGTACGTTGGCATCAGGAGTAGTAGTAAAATATCTGTTCAACTTAGATAGTTTCTTTTCAACATACTCTCTTAATGCTGGAGTTACTTCAATGTTTTCACCGCGAACGTTATACCTCATGAATGTACTCCTCCTTTATCCTAATACGGTAAGCGTTTTCTTTTCCCCGGTTCAGACAACTGCCCTCCTTCTTGGAAAAGAAACATAATCTTTTTTTATAAAGATTATATTATTTATTTTCTATTTTACCCTTCGGAATTCCTGCTAAAACCATGAAAAAATATGTCGATTTCTTGACAAAAATAACTGAAAAAAATTCATATGAAAGAAAAGACATCTTCCCCGATGCAGTCTGAAAATCCAATGAACGGTTTCGGGACTTAGAAATGCTGCGACCCGCTTGATGCCAAGCATTTATCCGGGAAGTAACCGAATTTTTCGTTAGATAAGACAAAAGTCACAGGTTGCAGGAACTTGACACAGCCCCCGATGCGGGAACTTGCATGATTTTTGCATTGGGACGGGATATACATGACATCCTCTTTTGAAATTGCTCCTGCTCTTAAGTGCCGGCTCCTCTCCGGAGAACAACTCCTATCTCTCCGCCAACTTCCGCAAATAATTCAAGTGGAGCAACACAACAGCTTGCATCACTCCACTTTCCTTGCTGTTTTTCCGTTCATTCCCTACAGATTCGTTTATCCGGCAGCCCTGTCAGCAGGACCCGGCCTTTTCGAAAATCACAAGGATGAACTGGTCGTTTTTTCAGCAGGTTCAGAAGGAGGATCGGATGCTGATGGTTCCCCCGGTGCAGATTGGGACTCCTGATTAGATGCAGACTTTGATGCAGGCGTTGCTGCTCTGCCGTTTTGTTGTGCTTTGGCAGCCTCATACATTTTCTTGAAGCGGGCTTCCACTTTGCCGAAAATTGTGTTTTCCGGATAATTGCCGTTTTCGTCACGGATGTTTCCGGCCGGAACTCCTGTGAGAATTTCAATTCCTTCGGCAATATGGCTGACTTCCCAAATGTGAAATTTGCCGTCTCGGACTGCATCCACTACTTCGTTATTTAACATTAAGTTGGTGATATTTTGTTTCGGGATAATGACCCCCTGGTTACCGGTCAAACCTTTTTCCTTGCAGATGTAGTAAAAGCCCTCGATTTTTTCGTTGACTCCGCCGATAGGCTGAATTTCGCCCCACTGGTTTACAGAACCGGTAACTGCGATGCCCTGATGAATCGGCACTTCCGCCAGTGACGAGAGCAGAACGTAAAGTTCGGTACTGGAGGCACTATCGCCGTCAATCGGCGTGTAAGTCTGTTCAAAAGTAATGCTCGCTGAAAGGGGGATTGGGTAGTTTTTCGCAAACTCCCCTGATAAAAAGCCGATTAGAATGAGAAGTGCTTTGTTATGAATATGACCGCTCAGGGCTGTTTCCCTTTCAATATTCATAATGCCGCTTTTTCCCACGTACGTCTG
>JANWJP010000092.1 GCA_025451895.1 Robertmurraya sp. | reverse complement strand
TTATTCGCTGCTCATTTTTCTTTATCAATATCTCGGCCACGACAGCCTGTTCACTGTGAAACAAATGATTTATCACGCCTGCTATATTTTGACGGCCATGGCAGGAGGAATTTTAGGCGTAAACATGACAACCTCAAACACAAGAGAAGGATAAGAATTCTCTTATCAGAAAAGAAAATGTAAGGCTGAAACCTGTCAACTTCCATACAAAGCAAAAAGGATGACTGTCAAAGTCATCCTCTCATTTCCCTGATTATCCTGTACACTAGGGTTTAGTCCTCAACTACTACCTCTCTTACAGCAGCGCGGTCGTAAGTAAGACGAGTGCCGTCTCCGCACTTAATGACAATTTTCCCTTCATCAACGGCATCTACGATTCCGTGGAGACCTCCAATCGTAACAATTTTGTCTCCTTTTTTCAACTCGCTCTGCATTTGCTGAATAGCCTTCTGACGCTTTTGCTGCGGACGAATTAACAGAAAGTAAAAAATAACAAACATCAAAATTAACGGCATTAATGTAACAATATAATCCATACCAGAAACCCTCCTTTCAAAACAAAATTAGACTCTTACAATGTTAAAAAAACTGATTCTTCAAAATACTCCTTTTCTCCTCCTGCAAAAAAGCAGTAACCGGCGAAAAAGCTTTTTTATGTATAGAGAACCAGCATTGTTCAGGATCAGAAGTTTTTTGCATTCGGCTTATTGAATCCGTAACGCTCGAAAAACTCCTCTCTGAAATCTCCAAGTCTATCCTCTCGAATAGCTTGTCTGACTTGCTCCATTAATTTTAGCAGAAAATAAAGATTATGATAAGTTGTTAGCCGAATTCCGAATGTTTCGTCAGTATGAATCAAATGACGAATGTAGGCACGGCTGTAATTTCGGCATGTATAACAATCGCAATTTTCGTCAATCGGCCCAAAATCTCTGGCATATTTAGCATTTTTAACAACGAGACGTCCATGGCTTGTCATCAATGTTCCGTTTCGGGCGATTCTCGTCGGAAGCACACAATCGAACATGTCAATACCGCGAATGGACCCGTCAATTAACGAATCAGGCGAGCCGACCCCCATCAAATAACGCGGTTTATCAGCCGGAAGCAGCGGTGTTGTAAACTCCAGTACCCGGTTCATTACATCCTTTGGTTCTCCGACAGAGAGTCCTCCGATGGCATAGCCGGGAAAATCTAAAGATACAAGATCTTTTGCGCTCATTTTCCGCAAGTCTTCATATTCTCCCCCCTGGACTATCCCGAAGATCGCTTGATCCTCCGGCCGTTTATGAGCTTTCAAACAGCGTTCCGCCCAGCGGGAAGTCCGTTCGACCGATTTTTTCATATAGTCATAATCAGCCGGATAAGGCGGACATTCATCAAAGGCCATCGCAATATCTGAGCCTAGTATGTTTTGAATTTCAATCGCTTTTTCCGGTGATAAAAACAGTCTGTCACCGTTTAAATGGTTTCGAAAATGGACCCCTTCTTCTTCAATTTTGCGGAACTCACTTAAGCTGAATACTTGAAATCCGCCTGAATCGGTTAGAATGGCCCGGTCCCAGTTCATAAATTTATGCAGTCCACCGGCTTCCCCGATAATATCTTCTCCCGGACGCAGCCATAAATGATAAGTATTACTTAAAATAATACCTGCGCCCATTTCCTTCAGTTCCTCCGGTGACATCGTCTTCACCGTTGCCAGGGTTCCAACGGGCATAAAAACGGGGGTCTCAAATGAACCGTGCGGGGTATGGACCCTCCCCAGTCTGGCGCCTGTTTGTTTGCATGTTTTAATTAATTCATAACGTACTGCTGTCAAACGTAAACTCACCTCCTGCAGTGTTTTTTCTACACGATAAGCATTGCATCTCCGAAACTGAAAAAACGGTATTTTTCCTTAACCGCCGTTTCATATGCATGCAGTACCCGTTCTCTGCCGGCAAAAGCACTGACAAGCATAATCAAAGTGGACTTGGGAAGATGAAAATTCGTAATCATTCCGTCGATTGCTTTAAAAGCATAACCCGGATAAATAAAAATATCCGTCCAGCCGCTGGCGGCGGCAAACTTACCTCCCTGTGCCCCGGCGACAGTTTCCAGGGTTCTTGTTGAAGTTGTTCCAACCGAAATGATTCTTCCGCCCTCACGGCGCACCTCATTTAATAACTGTGCGGTTTCTTCAGAGATTTGATAAAACTCCGCATGCATTTCATGCTCCGACACATCTTCCACACTGACGGGACGAAAGGTTCCCAATCCCACATGAAGAGTAATAAAGGCTGTACGGACCCCCTTATTCCGGAGTTCTTCAAGAAGCTCATTGGTAAAATGCAGGCCTGCTGTCGGGGCAGCCGCCGAGCCTCTTTCCCTTGCGTAAACCGTCTGATATCTGTCCTTATCCTCCAACTGCGCTTTAATATAAGGCGGAAGCGGCATTTGTCCGAGCCGGTCCAAAATCTCATAAAAAATTCCCTCGTACTCAAATGCCATCAGGCGGCCGCCATGCTCCAATTCTTCCAGACAGCGGCCTTTTAAAAGGCCATCCCCAAAGGAAACGGCCGTTCCTTTTTTTATGCGCTTTGCCGGTTTAACAAGCGTTTCCCAAACATCACCGTCTTTTTGCTTTAAAAGCAGCACTTCTATTTTAGCCCCTGTCTCTTCTTTTACCCCCAGAAGCCGGGCAGGAAGAACCCGTGTGTCATTTAAGACAAGACAATCTCCTTTGCGCAAGTAAGCACTGATGTTTTTAAAAACATCATGTGTGATCGAGCCGTTCTCTTTATTTAAAATCATCAGCCTGCTGCTTGTCCGGTCTTTAAGAGGTGTTTGCGCAATCAATTCTTCCGGCAAATGATAATCAAACAAATCTACTTTCACTGAAGTCCCCCTTATCTGTTGCTGGCTCAAAAAAGTTTTCCGCAATCATTACAAAATTATATCAACAGTTTTATCGGAATCTGCCGATAAAATAAAAAATCAGGGATAAGACAATACTGATTACAATAGACGTGACAATTGGAAAATAAAAGGTTGTATTCCCTTTTTTAATAATAATGTCTCCGGGAAGCCTGCCAAGGTGAATAAACTGCATAAGAAAGCCTGTGACCAAAAGAATTGCTCCAGCAATCATAAGAAATTTAGGAATCCCTGTCATTCAGGCACCTCCATTTTGAAATGACGGTAAACCTCGTCGGTGACCACCCGGCCGCGCGGCGTCCTCTGCAAAAACCCGATTTGGAGGAGATACGGCTCATAAACATCTTCTATTGTCTGAGCTTCTTCCCCAATCGTTGCAGCAATCGTCTCCAACCCGACGGGGCCGCCGCGGAATTTCTCAATAATCCCTCTTAATAATTTATGGTCAATATGATCCAAACCTAAACGATCCACCTGTAAAAGCTCTAATGTTTTCCTTGCAAACTCAACGTCAATGACGCCGCTGCCCCGCACCTGGGCAAAATCTCTGACTCTCCGCAGCAGCCTGTTGGCGATTCGCGGCGTTCCCCTCGATCTTCTCGCAATTTCAACGGCAGCCCGGTTCTCGATTTTCGTCTCATATACTTCAGCCGTGCGCAAAACAATCTCAGTCAATTCTTTTTCCCCATAATACTCAAGCCGGCTAATCACACCGAAACGGTCACGGAGCGGAGCCGACAGCAGTCCGGCCCTTGTCGTGGCACCGACAAGTGTAAAGGGGGGAAGATCAAGGCGGATGGAGCGGGCATCAGGCCCCCTGCCGATAACAATATCAAGGCAATAATCCTCCATCGCCGGATAAAGAACCTCTTCAATGGATCGATGAAGACGGTGAATCTCGTCAATAAACAATACATCTCCGGGTTCAAGAGATGTAAGAATTGCAGCTAAATCACCGGGACGCTCAATAGCCGGGCCTGATGTAGTCCGAATATGAACTCCCATTTCATTGGCTATAATTCCGGCAAGCGTCGTTTTCCCGAGACCGGGAGGACCGTAAAGGAGGACATGATCAAGAGCCTCTTCTCTCAGTTTGGCAGCTTCTATAAAAACCGCCAAATTTTCTTTTACCTTTTCCTGGCCGATATATTCCTTTAACCGTTGCGGACGCAAGCTTTGTTCAAACGAAAGATCTTGGCTGTCAGCTTCACCGGACACTATCCGTTCATCCATGTCATTTTCACCCCCCGCATTAATCATGATCGTTAGGCATTTAAACAACGGACATCTTTATTGGATGCCGGTCCGCCGCACAATAAAAACATTTCCGGCGGAAAACCGGAACAGCTATTTTAAAAGTTTTTGCAGGGCTTCTTTAATATATTGATCAGCAGTCAATTGTTCCTTTTGCAATTCAGGAAGCACTTTTTTAATTTCCTTCTCCGAGTATCCGAGCGCTTTCAGAGCAAGAAGAGCTTCCTCAAGTGCCGGGTTTTCACCGCCTGATGGAGCCGGTACTTCCGCAGGATTAAATAAATCCGGGTAAATGTCAGGAATCACATCCTTGAGCTTTCCTTTTAAGTCTAAAATCATCTGCCTGGCTGTTTTTTTCCCGACTCCCGGAAACTTTTTCAGAAATGCTTCGTCCTCATTTTCTATCGCGTTAACCACCTGTTCCGGCTTTCCGGATGCAAGTATGGCCAATGCCCCCTTTGGACCGATGCCGGAAACACTTAACAGCTTGATAAACATGAGTTTTTCAACCCGGGATTGAAACCCGTATAATGCCATCATATCCGCCCGCATATAATGATATATGTAGACCTTTACTTCCTCATGAAGTTTCCCTGAATACACAAACGGGTTTGGCGTAATAATTTGATAGCCGATTCCGTGATTTTCAACAACGATGTATTCAGGTCCGACAAAATCAACCTTTCCTTGAATAAACTCAAACAATGATATCCGCCTCTCTCATTTGCTGTACAACATTGTATCACATTCCCCGGCACATTGACGAAGAAAAAAAGTTGAATTAAAAACGGGGCGCCTGTTTTTCGGTAAAAAATGTCCTTGTTTTTATTTTTTTAGCATACAAAAAAGAACCGTCTCCGGTTCTTTCTAATTCGCTTCTTTATCAGGAAATGTATAGATTTTATATGTTTCAAGCACTTTTACAAACTGATCCCTGTCTTTAACGGGAATTCCTTTTTTCAATTCGGCGTGTTTGATACTTTCAAGCTTTCCTACATCAAGTTGATAAAACGATTGAATAACATTTGCTTCTTCAGGCTTCCCGTTAAAAATAGTCAATGTCCCGTCTTCAGAAATTCCAAAATAACCGTTCGCCTTAAGAAGGGGAGAAATATCATCCACTTCTTCCCTGAAAACCACATGACTTGAATCCAAATCAATCAATTGCCAGCCTTTGTATTTCTTCCAAAAATCCTCCATTGAATAAATTTTTTCCTCAAAACTTTCCTGACTGATTTCACCGTCTAAATACTTGCGCTCCAAAATAACTTGAACAGTTATAGGAGCAATTTCCGATTCTTTGCGACCGTTGGACTCCGCAGAAACAAATATCGTTGTAAAACCGCCGGCCGCTGTTAACAATGCTAACGCTGCAAGGAAAAAAAATGCAGTGAAGTACCTGAAATTTTTTTTGTTCATCAAACCACCTCAATTGCCTGCAGCAAAATATAGACTGTCTTTTCATCCATTATGGTGACCATTTTCTGTATAATTATCCCAAGGATTTATGAAGGTATGTTTAAATTGCAAAAAAATCTTTCCTCACTAATTACACAAAAAAGGAGCAAATGCCTTTAAACAAGGTTTTGCCCCTTTTTTCATGCCTGCAAACCGGGAGTCCGGCATTTTGACTGTTATTTATTTATGTTTGTACGAAGGATTTTGTCCATTTCTTCTTTTATCCGTTCCGGCGGGTTTCCATTAATCAGTTGATTTTCAAGACGCTTCACACGGTTATATACTTCTGTATCTGTGATAACTGTTAAACTTTGTCCGTTTGCCCGTTCACGCACCTGCTGTCTTACGTCCTCTTTTACTGTCTCTGACTGATTCCCCTCTTTTAATTTAACAGCAACCAGAACTTGATCGCCGGAAAAAATCGTTGCCGCATCTTCCACTCCCCGGACATCCTTTGCAGAAGAATTGACTTTTTCAATTTGTTCATACATTTCATTATGGCCACGGGTTTGTTTTTGTTGTCTCATTAAATCCTGGCGCTCCGGGTTTTCATTCGCTCCTTCCGCACCCATTGTATGATCCAAAAATTCGGTTAATGGTCCGTCATTATCGTCTGCATTCAAAATAGATTTTCCGTCCTTTTCATGATTTTCATTGGAATAATACCCAATCGGTAAAGCCCCTTTGCCGGCCCCGCCAACTCCATCATTATTTGCCCCGCAGCCTTGTATCATAATAACAGCCGCAGCAAGGCAGAGCCATTTCAATAACATCCTCACTTTTCTTCACCCTCTCCAACCTCGTATATGATACACGCTTGTTCTTAGATTATGGAGGGAAAGAATTTTCATACTGTAAGAAATATCCAATCTTTTTTGTGAAAGCTTCTGTTCTTGCAAACAATAATGACTTTGCTCAACACGGATGTTATTATTCAATCTTCTTTATACATAACCCCGCTGCTCTTTTCTCTGCCTTTTATAGTTCGCTTTGTGCAACTCATTTAAGCAAATCTTGCAGGTCTTTAAAAAACTGTTGTCTCTCTTCAAACTGTTTTACTGTTAAGTGCAAAAGCGGCCTTAATTTGTCCATTTTTGAAATATGATGTTCTCTTACGGCGCGATTCCATTCTCTGAAAATATCTGAAGGGTAAGCAAGGGCAAAGATAAAAGCCCGCTCTTTTAAAAAGTTCGAAAAAGACTCAATTCTATTCAGTTCATCTAAAGACCAATTGAGATATGGCAAGATTCTGTATGCATATTGAAGATAATCCCAAATTGGCAGACCAATACTGATTAAATCAAAATCAATTAAATACAGGGTGTGATTGCCGGAACGGATAAAATTATGGTCAGCAAGATCTCCGTGGAGAACGACATCAGCACTTTGTTTCATTAAAGAGAGATTCTGTTCCAACCCCTTTAAAGCCCAGTCCGCCCAAATCAAAATTTCGTCAAGCATTTCTTTTTGAACAAAAAATTTAACAATAGGAATATTTTTTAAAAACAAAGCTGTACGACGGCGCCATTTTTTTAAAATCTTATATCGTCCGGCCATTGACTCAAACGGTCCGGCCAACCTTTGAGAAGCCGAATGATACTGCCTTAAAAGGCACAACCCGTCCAGCCTGTCAGGTTCACTTCGAAACGTAAAAGGAGGATCTGCGGAAGGAATATACTCCACTGTTGCATAATAGGATCCATCAAAAAAAAGGATTTCGTCCGTGAACCTCAAAAAAGAACAAGTATTTGAAAATCCCTCCCGGCTCAGGCTGTCAATGAACATTTTTTGGATGTTTAGAGAATGGTAAGAATGAAAGGCTTTTAATATAAAGGTTTTTTCCGGTGAACTGATTTTATATACGCGATTTTTTATCGGTTTAACTGCTTGAACGGAAAAGGGAAAAGTTTTATTTAAATAAAAGAGGAGACGATCATAAAACAAATCGTCTCCCGGCTGATTATTCTTCATTTTTCCCCTCTTCCCTGTCTTCTTCCTCTCTTGGTCCCCCCGGCATCCAGCCGCCGTATGGGTTCATATAAGGCGGGACAGCACCAGGCATTCCAAAACCCGCTCCCATCGGTCCGGGGGGATAATATCCGCCCGGTTGCATACCGCCATAGGATGCTCCCGGAACATATGCGCCGGAATATTCCTGGCCGCAGCAACCATCATGTCCGGCTCCAACAGGATGTGTATGGGCGGAAACAGGCCCCGGACCCGGCAAAACAGGCGAAACAGGGTACAAAGGTGCATGATAAGGCGGACATGGCGGACCTAGTTGCACAGCCGGAGCAGTTTGCGGCGGGAGATTGGCAGGCATGTTCGCAGGCATATTAGCGGGCATGTTTGCAGGGATGTTCGCATGTATATTGGCAGGCATTTGATAATCATATACACCCATCATCTGATTAGCACCATACATTGCCGGATCTCCGCCGGATTGCATTTGCGGCATAAAAGACGACTCATCATCATAAGAACCGTAAGGCTGCATCATACCCTGGCCATCAAATCCGGCCCCCGGTCCATACTGGCCGGCGCCCGGCATTGTCCCCGGCCACTGCTGATACGGGATTCCGTATCCTCCGGGATATCCATAACCTGCTGGCACAGGACCATAAGGTTGATAATAATATTGATTCATAAGCTGTTGAACCCCTCCTTGTGTTGGTGAGTTTATGGATAAATCATCCATGGATTGCTCATTTTGACCAGATTGAACAGATGAGTCTTCTAACGGTATTTGTTTGGATTTCGGCGCCGGTTTTTTCGCCATTTCTGCAGACTGGTGCTGCAGTTGGGGAAGATACGGCACAGACATGGGCTGCGGTGCTAATTGAGGCTGTTGCGGTGTTTGTAAATTGGCCATATTCATTAAATAATAATTGCTGATATCCGTTTCCGGAACTATCGCCTTGGGCATCTTGGGAACAAAAGGCTGCTTGGCTTTTATTTCTTTTGCTTCCTGTTTGACTGCCGGTTTTTTCGGTTCCTGTTTTGGTGCTGTTTTTGCCGGCTCTTTTGGCATCACCTTCTTCGGTACTGTTTTTGGAGTGGCTTTTATTGGTTCTTGCTTGGGAACGGCAGGCTTCGGTGACGGTTGCGGTTTCGCTTTTACCGGTTCTTTTACTTTCGGAAACGGAGGCTTGGGAAGTTCCTTTTTAGGGGGTTCTTCCACCGGCACTTCCACTGGCTCTTCCTTCACGGGAACTTCTTTAGGCTGCTCTTTTATAAAAGGGTATTCTTTAACGGGCATTTCTTTCGTTTTCTTTGTTCCCCAATTGATCTTTTTCCCGTCTCCCTTTTTCACGGTGCCTCCTGTAGTCGGGACTTTGATCTTCATTCCGGGCATAATCATATCCGGATTGCTTAACTGAGAATTTATCTTTTTTAACTCTTCAAAATTGACACCGTATTTCTTAGCAATTTTCCAAAGAGTATCCCCTTTCTGTACAATATGGATTTTCACTCTGATACCCTCCTATGCATAAGGTGAAACTTTCAGACAGTTCCCTGACTCCCCGCGAACCTTCCAAATGAATGCAATAAACCTGTTTGTTTTTTTCTTTTAACGCTTGGAATCTTAGCAAACTGCCAATCTCTTCCCATTTCACCTTAAAATCAGGTTCCCGCCCGAAATGTGATCCTTGGAGATCATCCTTCTTTTGTGCAGGAGCCCTTTATGTCTAATCGTCCATACATTGTATGAAAGTGTGGGCAAATTGCTAATAATCTACACAAAAACATATGCAAATTTAAACCGATTTATGAGTATTTAAAAAAGACGGTTTTAGAGACTTATAATATTTAAGGTAAGAAAGCAGAAACTGGAGAGGACGTTGCAGATGAGAAGTCAAATTTCGAAGGTCAGAGCCTGGAAGAATTAGAAGTCAGAGGTCAGAGATCATTTATAGGCCGGACCCCTTGGGGCAAAAGCGGGCAGTTGAAGGAAAGGGGAAGGGAAGGCAATATATTTTTATAACAGATTGTAAAATGCTCCGCAATTGGATTTACCTTGGCAGAATAGCCAGATTGAATAAATCTAAGAAAAATAGGCTGCTCCATATCTTATCCGGCTTCCGGAAAACAACTTTTGCGGAATCATGCAAACATCTTTCCACAACAGTGTTCCGAACAAAACCGGCATATGGAACAGCCTCCCGGCAAAATTTTCTTATGACTGTTCGAGCATTCTCGTTAAGGCAATTTTGGCATATTCGGCAATTTCTTCACTGACGGATATGACATGATGTTCGTCTCCTTGCTCAATAGACTCCAAACACCACACTAAATGCGGCAAATCAATGCGATTCATTGTCAGACAGGAACACATAAAAGGATTCAAGGAAATGATCTTCTTGTCCTGGTGAGTTGCAATCAGCCGGTTAACCAAATTATTTTCCGTACCGATTGCCCAGGAGCTTCCCGGAGGCGCTTGTTCAATTTGTTTAATGATATAATTGGTTGAACCGGAATCATCGGCCAGAGCAACCACTTCCCGGCTGCACTCCGGGTGAACAATAATTTTCATATCGGGATATTTTTCGCGGACTGCTTTCACATTTTCCACTGTAAAGTTTTCATGAACAGAACAATATCCTTTCCACAGAATCACTTTAATATCCTGATAATCGCCATCAAATACCAATGTATCTGTTGCCGGATCCCATAGAGCCATTTCATCAAGGCCAACGCCGAGCTTATAAGCGGTATTTCTTCCTAAATGCTGGTCAGGCAGAAAAAAGACCCGTTCCTTTTGTGTAAACGCCCATTTCACCATGCGATCCGCATTGGAAGATGTAACAGTAGCACCGCCGTTTTTGCCGACAAAAGCTTTTATGGCAGCGGTGGAATTGACATATGTGAGAGGAATCATTGTATCTCCGAAAATCTCTTTCAACTTCGCCCATGCTCTTTCTGTCTGGTGGATATCCGCCATATCCGCCATGGAACAACCGGCGCGTAAATCAGGCAAATACACCTTTTGTTCCTTTGTTGTTAAAATATCGGCTGTTTCAGCCATAAAATGAACGCCGCAGAAAACAATATGTTCTGCGTCGCGATTTTCCGCCGATAATTGTGCAAGTCTCAAAGAATCACCGGTGTCATCGGCAAATTGAATTACTTCATCCTTCTGGTAATGATGTCCGGGAATATAAAGCTTGCTCCCGAATTTCTCCTTTAATTCGCGGACACGCGCTTCCAATTGTTCCGTTGACATATTCCTGTACTTTTCAGGAATCAATGTTACTCTTGAATTAAGCGTCTCTAAAATATTCAAAATCCTTTCCCCCGTTTGTTACATCGATCTTTTTTCTGGTTGCTGCTTTGAAAAATTTCCGCACCATTCTTTGATATACATAGATTATACAGATAATTTAGCATATTTTGAACGAATTATGAACGAATTAACCTCCATTAACAGTTAATTCCATTTTTTATTCCAATTAGACGACAAATAATCTGTTTCTTTTACAACTGAATTTTATGTCCCGGTTAAAGATGGTTGTACACATGTTTAAAAAACTGCCATCATGTTTCAGGAACGTTATAACTATCTTTTTTATAAAATATTCATCCGGACACTAATATCAAGGGATTTTATCGTATGTGTCAAGAATCCCAATGAAATGACATCCACACCGGTGTTTTTATAGTCAGCGAGATTCTCCAGGTTGATTCCTCCCGAAGCTTCAGTGATGATTCCTTCCGGTACAAGGGAAATCCATTCTTTTATTTCCTCCGGTTTGCGGTTATCAAACATGATCACATCTGCCCTTGCCTCAATCGCTTCCAGCAGCTGTTCCTTTGTTTCAATTTCCACTTCGATTTTTACCATATGACCAAGACTTTTCCGGACCTTTTGAATCGCGCTGGTAATCGAACCGGCGAAGGAAATATGGTTATCCTTAATCATCACTCCGTCATAAAGACCAAAACGGTGGTTAAAACCCCCTCCCGTCCGCACAGCATACTTTTCCAGCATGCGCAGGCCGGGGGTTGTTTTTCTCGTATCCGCAATTCTCGTCTTTGAATCTCCCAAAATTTCGACAGCCTTGCGGGTCATCGTGGCGATCCCGCTCATGCGTTGAACGAGATTAAGGACAACACGCTCCCCTTTTAACAGGTCGGATACAGGCCCGCGGGCAACAGCAAGCCGGTCTCCCTTTTGAAAAGCGTCTCCGTCGTTTACATTCATATCGATGGCAATTTGATCATTTAAGAGACGGAAGCCGGTGCAGATAACATCCTTTCCGCAAAATATCCCGTCTTCTTTGGCAAGAAAAACGATTTCCCCTTGTTCCTGTTCTCCGAAAATAAGGTCACTTGTCACATCCCGTTCCCCGATATCTTCAATAAAAAATTGCTCAAGTTGTTGCCGCAGTTTTAATTTGTTCATCTCTCCCATCCTTTGCTACTGTTCTTCTATGAATTATTTCCTTCTTCAACCAGTGGAAATCATCCTCAAACGGATAATCACTCCGGAAATGTCCGCCTCTCGATTCTGTCCGCTGCAATGCAGAAACTGTAATTAACCAGGAGGTTATCAGCATAAAGACCCTTTCAATTTGCTCCACGGACAAATGCTCAAGGTCCGCATCCAGCCATTTTTCTATCTTAAAACTTTCCAGCCATTGCTTTTGTTCTTTAAGTCCATTTTCCGTCCGGACAATCCCGGTTCTGGCCATCATCATCTTTTTTAGTTCCGAAAGCTCAGGAAGACTGGACGCTTTCGGAACAGAGAGTTTTCTGCTCTGTTTAGTAAAAGATGGCCTGCGGACTTTTTCTGCATAATGTTCATTTATAAATTCGGCAAGATTCTTCCCAAAAAAGAGACCTTCCAATAAAGAATTGCTTGCAAGACGGTTCGCACCGTGAATTCCCGTCCGGGCCACTTCGCCGATAGCATATAATCCTTCAATATTTGTCCGGCCGCAATAGTCGGTTTTTACCCCGCCCATAAGAAAATGGCAGCCCGGCACAACCGGAAGTTTCCCTTCCGCCGGATTTATACCATAATCCCTGCACATTTTAGTAATGGTCGGAAACCGTTCTTCAAATTTATTAACCTTACTAATATCTAAAAATACTTCATGGCCGCGATTTCTGTAATCATAAATTGTTTGTGCAACGACATGACGGGGTGCCAAATCTTTAAGCGGGTGGACACCCTCCATTATTTTTGTCCCGTCTTCAGTGACAAGCACCGCTCCCTCGCCACGCACAGCTTCAGAAATAAGCCCACGGCCCTTTTTATCCACATAAAGAAGCGTTGGGTGAAATTGAATAAATTCCATATCGGAAATTTCAGCACCGGCACGATAAGCAAGAGCGATTCCGTCACCGGTAATCGTATCGGCACATGGGGTGAAACTGTACAATTGACCCACACCCCCGGTTGCCAAAACAATATGATCACCGTAAAACCGGAATACTTTACCGTTGCTGTGTTTTCCTTTTACGCCAACACATCTGTTATCAGCAATGATTAACTCGAAAACAGTTATATTTTCTACAATCGTGACACCCGGGACCTCTTTTACCTTTTTATAAAGAAAATCCATTATTCTTTTTCCCGTTGCGTCACCGCCGCCGTGGACAATTCTTTTTTCACTGTGGGCTCCTTCCATTCCCAAAGAGAGCCGGCCGTCAGCACCCACATCAAAAGAACAACCTTCCCGATAAAGTTCTTCAATTAGGGAAGGTGCAGCTTCTGTCATTTTTAACACAACTTCCTCATCATTATGATGTCTCCCGGCAATCATGGTATCCTTATAATGCTTGCGGAAATCATCCTGTTCTGACAGCGCAGCGGCCACACCGCCCTGCGCCAAAACGGAGTTCCCGTTTAAGACCTCTGACTTTGTTAAAATGGTAACATGTATGTCCCGGCGTAACTTCTTTGTCAATTGTAAAGCCGCTACTCCGCTCCCAATAATAATCACATTGGTGCGCTTTTCCATTCCTTTACCTCCAGCTTAACAGATGTCTTGACAGTATCTTTACATACCCTTAATATTAAGACAAATTTTTTATTATGACAAGTTGGGAGATTGTGATAAAACATGATTTATTTGGATTATGCAGCGACATCCCCAATGGATCAGGAAGCTGCTGAAACATATATCCGGGCAGCGACAAGTTTCTACGGCAACT
>JANWJP010000091.1 GCA_025451895.1 Robertmurraya sp. | reverse complement strand
CGACAAGTTTCTACGGCAACTCCAGCAGCCTTCATGACATCGGGAGTATGGGAGAGAATGTGCTCGAAGCATGCAGAAAAGAATTAGCAACATTAGCAAATGTTTCTAAAGATGGAATATATTTTACGAGCGGCGGTTCAGAAAGCAATTACCTGGCGATTCAAGCCCTTCTGTCTGCAACGGAAAAACAGGGCAAACACGTAATTACGGGTAAGGCTGAGCATGCATCCGTCCGGGGAACTTTTGAAAAATTAAAGCAGCAAGGCTATGAAGTAACATATCTTCCCCTTAATAAAAACGGACTAATCGATATGGAGGAATTTAAAAAAGCGGTTCGCGAGGATACGGTTCTTGTCTCTGTCCAATACGTAAATTCTGAAATCGGAACCATTCAGCCCATCCGTGAAATCGGAAAAATCTGCAGGGAAAAAAATATTTTACTGCACAGTGACGGCGTACAAGCCTTTGGAAAAATTGACATAAAAGATACGATCCATGTTCTCGACAGTTTTTCTTTATCCGCTCATAAATTTTACGGCCCGAAAGGAATTGGCGCAGTTTTTATTCATCCCCGGCTCAATTGGCAGCCCTATTACCCGGGAACCACGCATGAAAAAGGATTTCGGCCGGGAACGGTTAATGTACCGGCTATTGCCGCCATGACAACATCCGCTCAAAAGGCATATAAAAATCTCAACAAAAACATGAACCATTACCGCAATCTTCGTAAATGTTTTATGGAGACAATCAGCTCCTGCAAAGATTATGTCACCATTTACGAAGCTCCGGAAGCATTTCAATTTCCGGCCATCATCGGCCTGGGGATAACGGGGCTTGAAGGGCAATGGGTCATGCTTGAATGCAACAGGAAAGGCTTCGCTGTTTCCACAGGAAGTGCCTGTCATTCAGGAATGCAATCCCCTTCAAACACGATGAAAGCAATGTCTGTACCTGATAAAACAGCTAAAGAATTTATCCGGATATCATTCGGAAAAGATACTTCTGAAGACGATGTTCGCAAGTTCGGTGAGTTGATTAATACCATTATTGCCGGGGAAATTTTACGCAAAAAAAACTGACATATTCAAAAAAAGGAATAAAAACGCATAATAGACATTTCCTTTACATACCGGAAAAGCAAGCAGCCCTTTTTTTGTTTTATAAATTACTATGGTAAAATATTGCCAAAAACACATAAGAAATAAGGAGAAGCTTGTCGATGAACAAAAAGAAAATGTCCGGCAATGAACGGAGAAAACATATTCTCCAAATATTAAAAAACAGCAGCACGCCAATCACCGGGGGAGAATTGGCCGAAAGAACCCGTGTCAGCAGACAGGTGATTGTCGGAGATATATCGCTCCTGAAAGCGAAAAACGAACCGATCATGGCCACAAGCCGGGGATATTTATATACAGAACGGAAAAACCCGGAATGTGAAAAAATTATCGCTTGCAGCCATACTCCGGAACAAACGGAGGAAGAGTTGAATTTACTGGTCGATTACGGAGTCACAGTAAAAGACGTGACAATCGAACATCCGGTATACGGGGATATTACGGCCTCCATTATGGTTTCGAACCGCATGGAGGTAAAGAATTTTATCACCCAAATGAAAACTACCGGTTCCCCGCTGCTTTCTGAATTAACCGGAGGCATCCATCTTCATACGATTTCAGCTTCTTCAAACCGGGCCATCGACCAGGCTGTTGCCGCCATGGAAAAAGCCGGTTTTCTCATTAAACAAGATCATTAAAAAAGGATCCTGCTGCAGGATCCTCTATTTTTTTACGATTTGAAATGAAGGATAACTTCCGAGCACATTCACACTGCATCCGAGTGCTTCTAATTCAGCAATGGCTCCGGGAATAAGGACATCATCCATTTTCATATCCACATCAATGATAAAGAAATAATTTCCAAGACCGGTTTTAGTTGGCCGTGATTCTATTTTCGTTAAATTCAGTTTTCTCCATGCAAATGCTGACAATACTTGATGCAATGCACCGGAACGGTCCTCCGGAGGCAAAGTAACCATTAATGTTGTCTTAAAACTCTTGACCGGCAGTGAATATCCGGAAAGATCCATAGAGCTTTTAGACAAAATAATAAAGCGGGTATGATTAAAATCTAAATCATGGATATTTCTTTTTACAATAGCCAGGCCATATTCTTCGGCTGCCAGTTCGTTGGCGATTGCTGCGGCTTTTTCTTCCGGATGCTCACTCACATACTTGGCTGCTGCGGCTGTGGAAGTGACATTAACCCTGGTTACATTTTTCATATGCTTATGGAGAAATTTATGGCATTGAGCAATTGCGTGAGAATGACTGTAAATTACCTCTGCCTCTTGCCAGTGATCAACATGATTTGGATGCACCATTAAATGCTGCTGAATGGGAGCCGTAATTTCACCAATGACAGGAATCTTTGTTGTCTCATGAACTAAATAATCTATCGTAATATTCACAGAGCCTTCCAGCGCATTCTCAAGCGGTACGACACATAAGTGTGCTTCTCCGTTAATAACCGCATCAATACAATCCGGAATGGTCAAATACGGTACAGCAATGTCATCAGGAAACATTCCCCGCACTGCCACATCTGTGAATGTAGCTTTTGGACCTAAAAATGCAATCTTCATGTATTCCTTTTCTCCTTCCTTATGACAAAACAAAAACATCTGACGTCAAAATGTTATGTATGCTAAATTATTTGGGTGTTTCGCTTAAAAACCGATACTTCAACAATCCCCCCGGAAGCATCTTCTTCTTTGGATACCAACGGCATCTGAAGGCAGGTCTGTCAAAACACCCTTACAAAAAACAGGGCCGGGAAAGGTTTAAGCCCCTGTTCCCAGCACCTCGACCTTTTCAACAAATTCAAGCTTCCGCAATTGGGACAAAAGTTCATTAAACTCTATCTGCATGCCTGATGTATTCAGAGAAAGAGTAACGTTCGCCATGCCCTGCAAAGGAATCGTTTGATGAATCGTTAAGACATTACAACCTGATGCAGCAACAATACTGAGCAGTTTTGACAATGTTCCCGAACGATCCTCCAAATAGAAAAACAAAGACACGAGGCGCTCTTTTGCAATCGTATGAAAAGGAAATACCGTATCCCGATATTTATAAAAGGCGCTGCGGCTTAAATTGACCAGTTGCACCGCATCACCTATTTTATCCACTTTCCCTCTTTCCAGCATTTCCTTTGCTTCCAGTGTCTTTTTCATTGCCTCTGGAAGAACATCCTCCCGGACCAAATAAAATTTTTTATCATGTTTCATTCTTCCAACGCTTCCCCTTTCCTGTCTAATCCGTCAGCAAATGCTGCGGCGATAGGCAACTTTTCCCTTTCTCATCAACACAGACGAAGCTATTCAATAAATTCAAACTCATAACCGAGCAGTTTAACAGTATCGCCGTCTTTGGCTCCTCTTTCCCTCAGGGCTTCATCCACGCCCATCCCGCGAAGCTGGCGGGCAAAACGGCGCACGGACTCATCCCTGGAAAAATCAGTCATCTTAAACAGACGCTCGATGGCATCTCCGCTGAGAACAAAGCTGCCGTCAGGTTCGCGAGTAATCACAAATTCTTTTTTGTCAGGGGCATGCTTGTACAGAACCCGGTTTATTTCCTCACCTTCTTCCACATGGATAAGTGGAAATTCCGGTGTTTTTTCCACTGTATCAGCAATAGCAAACAATACTTCTTTTAAACCTTGCTTTGTTAGTGCGGAAACAGGAAAAACAGGATAATCATCCTGAAATTTCTCCATAAATTTTTCCAGATTTTCTGCCGCACCGGGCATATCCATTTTATTGGCAACGATAATTTGCGGCCGTTCCATTAAACGCAAATTATACTCTTCCAGTTCCTTATTGATTGTTACATAATCCTCGTAAGGATCTCTGCCTTCCATAGCCGACATATCAATCACATGAACAATTACCCTTGTCCTTTCGATATGCCTGAGGAACTGATGTCCCAATCCTGCCCCGGAATGGGCACCCTCAATTAAACCGGGAAGATCGGCCAGAACAAAGCTCCGCCCGTCCTCCGTTTCAACCACTCCCAGGTTGGGGGCCAGGGTCGTAAAATGATAATCGGCAATTTTTGGTTTAGCTGCCGTCACAACCGAAAGCAGGGTTGATTTTCCTACACTGGGGAATCCGACAAGACCGGCATCAGCAAGAATTTTTAATTCAAGCATAACCTCTCTTTCCTGGCCCGGCTCCCCCTTCTCCGACAGTTCAGGAGCAGGATTTGCCGGGGTGGCAAATCTCGTATTTCCCCTCCCTCCCCGGCCGCCTTTGGCAATTACTGCCCTTTGACCGTGAGTGGTTAAATCGGCGATGACCTGCTTTGTTTCCAAATCAGTCACTACCGTTCCCGGCGGTACTTTAACGATCAAATCCCTGGCATTCTTGCCATGTCTGTTTTTTGGCATTCCGTTTTCACCGCGGGGTGCTTTGAAGTGGCGTTGGTAGCGGAAATCCATTAAGGTTCTTAAACCTTCGTCCACTTCAAAAATGACATCTGCCCCTTTCCCGCCGTCTCCGCCCGCGGGTCCTCCTTTGGGAACATATTTTTCACGGCGGAAAGCGACCATGCCGTCCCCGCCGTCTCCGCCTTTTACATATATTTTAACTTGATCCACAAACATTGTATGACCTCCCGCCTGTACTTGCCAATAATCATCCCGTGTTAAAGATACTGCATATGTACCGGTCGGGTTGACAATTCCCGTTCATACCGATGTTGCATATTGCAGGAATAATTCGATAATAAGCTCCTGTTCGTTACAGGCATGAATTTTTTGTACAATGAAAGAATCCTCCCGCAAATAATCCATAAGCAGGTCTTCTTTTATTATTCTTCCTCGAAAATCAAAAAAGAAACGAATCCCCTGATCTTCCGGTTCAATGGTAATACTTAAGTAGTTTTCAGCGTCTTCATCTACAGAGGTGCCTAAAACATCCAGAAAATTTTTTGTCCACTCTGTCAAAAACTGATCGTCAACAGTGAGACCTTTCCCGAAATTCTCGTCCAAAACCTCATATTCGAGAAAAATCCGATGATTCTCCCAATTATACACCAACAGCAGTGAAGCAAACCCGGGAATATTCATATTGGAAAGTTTTGACTCCTGATGGGCATCGGCAATTATTTCATCCAGTATTTCCCGGACCCGGTCAACCTTATTTAAAGCTATGTATCCTTTTATCAATTGAATCCGATTCAACCAATCATGACGGGCATGTCTAAGTACCTCAAGGGTATTCCAATGTTTATTCATACATGCACTCCCAATTAACCGCTAAAAATGTTTGAAGAACCTTCCATATGAAGGTCTTCTTTTTGTTAGTATAGCAGAAATCCAAAATTGCGTAAGCATTAAAAGCAAAAAAACATTGGATGACCACAAAATCATATACCGGATCTGCCTGACCCGCCCCCCAAACTGCGAATGCTCCGGGAGGGAGACATACCCGCCATTTACCTCCAAAAGAAAAACTCTAACCGTAACCGGCTAGAGTTTTTATATGACACAGTACGCTTCCAGAGCAACCGGATAAACGCGCACTTGCTTGCGGGTGCGTCCAAGACGTTCGAATTTTACTACACCATCAATTTTCGCATAGAGAGTATCGTCTCCGCCTCTGCCGACGTTTACTCCCGGATAGACTTTAGTGCCCCGTTGACGGTACAGAATTGAACCGCCTGTTACAAATTGGCCGTCAGCACGCTTTGCGCCAAGACGTTTCGCAATGGAATCACGGCCGTTCTTTGTAGAACCTACTCCTTTTTTAGAAGCGAAAAATTGGAGATCTAATCTTAACATGCTCTTCCACCTCCCGCTTTTTTTGAGGTAATTTTTATATACTCGCCATAATCTTTTTCAATAGTTCTTAAGGACACAACCATACCTTCAAGCAAAAGCTGGACTTTCTCTTCTGTTGCCTGATCCAGACCGGCAGGAACAACACAGCGGAGGAATCCGTCCTTCACTTGCTCGATTTCCGGTTCCACTCCCGTTAAAGCCATAACGGCATTAACGGCACCGAATGAAACAGCGGAAACTCCCGCACAAACAATGTCATTGCCATGTTCGGCATAGAGGGCATGGCCGCTGATCGTAAATGACTTGATTCGTCCCGTATCCGAACGACAGATGGCCGCTTTGATCATCAGCTGTCACCATTACGCATTGATCTTTTCGATCAAAACTTTTGTGTACGGCTGACGATGACCTTGTTTCTTGTGATAATTTTTCTTAGGTTTATATTTGAAAACGATAATCTTTTTAGCGCGTCCTTGTTTTTCAACCTTGCCTGTCACAGTAGCGCCTTCCACTAAAGGGCTGCCGACCTTTGTGTTTTCACCGCCAACAAATAAAACCTTATCAAAAGTAACTGTTTCGCCAACTTCTGCGTTAAGCTTTTCGATGTAGATGGCCATGCCTTCTTCCACCTTTACTTGCTTACCGCCTGTTTCGATAATTGCGTACATAACTGCACCTCCTTATATACTAAGACTCGCCAGCACAGGTGTCACCTTTTTGAACAGCAGTTTTTCCGTTGGAAAAGCCGCATATCCGCTAAAAGTGAGCTTAAAAACCCGGGTCTGTGCGGTTGTAGCACGGGTGCTACAAACATAACATAAGAATATTAACACAGTTTATGAATGCCTGTCAATACGAAAAAAAGAAAGGCCATGTTAAAGATGCAAGCTTCTGTCGGAAAGAAGAAGAACCGGATCTTCCCCGTTTAGAAGTTATTTTTAATTACCTGCCTGACCACTGAGATCCGTCAAAGTTCCAAATCTCGTGATTTTGTAAAAAGGCCGCATCTCCCCAGTAAGTACAAAAAGAATTTTAAATCCCAGGATTCCTTCAAGCTGCTTGCGGTGACGATCTTCCGGACCGCAAAAGATATTCTTCACTTCATCCGTGCTTTCTATCAGAACTGCTTCAGCCTCCTGACCCTTAAATTCCCACAGTTCCCGTTCCAATCGGAATGCTATCGTTTCCGCGCTTAGAACCCTGCCGGCACCGTGACATACCGGACAGGTTGAAGTCAAATTTTCAAGGAGGGACACTTTTGTCCGTTTTCGGGTTAACTCAAGAATTCCCAAAGAAGTGAAGCCTGAAATTCTGGTTCGTTTATCATCAGAAGAAAGTGCTTCCTCCATCTTCTTAATAATCCTCTGTTCATCCTCTTTATCTTGCATTCCGATAAAATCGACAAGAATAATGCCGCTGAGATCCCGCAGTCTGATTTGACGGGCAATTTCCACAGCTGCCAGTTCATTTGTTTTAACAATAGTCTCCCTTTGATCCATTTTCCCGGAAAATTTTCCCGTATTGACATCGATCACCGTTAATGCCTCAGTTTCTTCAAAGACAAGATAAGCACCGTTTTCGAGCCAGACAATTTTCTTCAGTGCTTTCTCCAATTCATGTTCAACATGATAAGCGGAGAAAATATTTTTCTTTTCGCGGTAATAAACAAACCCGATTTGTTCATTTTTATTGATTCTCCTCAGAAAATCAATCGGTTCATGATCATCGCAGATAATCCTCCCTTCCGTCATTTTCTGCATTTCCCCGCGAATCTCTTCCAGAAAAGTATTTCTCTCCAGCAATAGACCCGGCTTTTTTTGTATCTTGAAGGCTTGGAGCATTTTTCGGTATTGTTCCCGCAAAGCGTCTAATTCATCGATGACCTCTTCTTCGGAATATTTCTCACATGCCGTCCGGAACAGGATTCCTTCTTCCCCCTCCTTTACCTTTTCAGCAAATTGCCGCCATTTTTCCCTGACTGCGTGATCGGCAATTTTTTTTGAGACAGCCGTATAATGTCCTTTTGGCAAATAAACAATCAGATTTCCGGCAAACTCAATATTTGCTGTCAGCCGGGGACCTTTGTTCCGGATGGCATCTTTGTCCACTTGTACAAGCAGTCTCTGTCCCTGATGAACGAGGGAGGAAATGGATGTTTTTTTTTCGTCAATGGAAGATGGAATGGAAGACAGCTTATCGGCATGAAGATATCCGTCTTGTTCGAGCCCGATATCAACAAATGCCGCATCCATCCCCGGAAGCACTTTTGTTACGATTCCCAAATAAATATTGCCAACAATCGATTCTTTCCGCGGCTGTTGAATGACTAATTTTTCGACGCGGTTATTTTTCAACAGGGCGTATCTTTTTTCCCTGCATGCATAATTAATTACTAAAGTTTCCAATATCATCACTCTTTTAAAAATTAGTTTTTGTGCTTATGATCAATATCATTTTCCCCTCTACCGTTCAAACAGGCAATTATCTTTTTTAGATTATGGATATTGGTGAAAATAAAAAAAGGGGGAAACCCCTTCCATTATCACTGTTCAGTATTGGTAAAGCAAATCCCCGACCTTTGCCGTTAATAATTTTTTCGAAAAATAAGCATGAAGAAGTTCATTTTCATCAAGAGATCCTTTTTCTCTGCCGCCGCTCTTAATAATGATCGGGTGTTTGCATCCCCTCTGAAACTTCTCCAGCACTTCTATGATCAGTGCATCTTCCCTTGTTACAATCGGCTGAAGCTTTCTCAAATCGTAATTTTTTCCGTAGTATCTTTCCAGCAAAAATCTCATAAACACATAGCGTTTTTGTTTCCATTCAAAATGCAGAGAAAAAAGAAGGAAAGATACCATCACCCATGCATTCAGGTTCAACGGATTGGTCATCAGATTTACCGCGGAAAATATGCAAATGCCGATGAATGAAACGACCAATGTTGTTTGTAATGCATTGGGAAAAGATTTGTTTAACGATAAAAACAGGAACAGAAGTTTTCCGCCGTCAAGCGGCCAGATGGGGAGCATATTAAAAATGAGAACAATAAGATTATATTCTACGAATAAGGAAAAATGATAAACGGAAATCCATTGTAATTGAAAGAAAACAAAAGCGGCTCCCATCAGCCAGAAATGCTGCACCGGACCGGCAATCGTCACAATCGCTTCTTCCTTTAACGGTCTGTTCCCGTGTTCATCCATTTCCGCAACGCCGCCAAAAGGCAGAAGAGTGATTTTTCTGAGTCGCCAGGAAAAAAAAGCGGCAGCTGCACCGTGTCCAAGCTCATGGATGAAAACAATCAAAAAAAGTATGGACAGATCCACAAACCGGGCAGTTGCCACGGCAAATGCGACAACAACCCATGTCAATGGATGAATGCGTATTTTCCCAAATAATTCAAGGTATTTACTCAAACCGGATCACCTGAATCGGGTCTATAAAATCCTCCCCTTTTTTAATCGCAAAATTAAATGAACCTTTCTCCCCATCATCCGTATCTGATGCAGTGCCGACGATGGCTCCCTTGTCAATAAACTGGTACAATTCCGCTTCAATAGAATGCAAATTTCCGTACCAGCTCTCACTTTTATCGCTATGTTGAATAATGACGGTGCTTCCGAAGCCGTCTTTTTCTCCAATAAAACGGACAATCCCTTCTTTCATGGCGAAAACTTTTTCCCCTTTTTCCGTCTCAACAATAATGCTTTGTCCGTTCACGGTAAAATCTTGTAATATCCGTCCCGTGGCCGGAACGGCATATTCAGGTTCGTCCCCGGCCCCCGTGGATTCTTGTTTCTCGCCGTTATTTAATATTGGCAGCAGAGCAAGCGGTTTGCCGAAATAATTCTCATACCATTCAGACACAGCGGCAAATTGAAAATCCTGTTCTAATGCATTAGTAATTGCAGCTTTAAGTGATTCGGCATATTTCCCTTCATTTTGAAAAACAATGGCGACAATCAGAACTAAACAGGCGGAGAGCAATATTTTAAAGAAAAACCATTCTTTCCTGAATAATGGATGTCCTTCTTCTTCCGGTCCTCCTTCGTAAGAAGAAATCTTCTCAAACCCGTGTTTTTCCTCATCACTTACAAATAGATAATGTTGTTCCGCCCTTTTCAAAAGCTTTTCCCGTTCCCGCTTCCGCTTTGCCATTCTCTTCCGGATTTCATCAGCTCTTGACCGCATTCTCCCCACCAATCCCTTGACAGTTTTGTACAAGTTTATGTTTTGTCCATGGAGAGTATGACTAAATTAAACCGCGGAATAACAAAAAGAAAGGCAATCCCGGGTGCACTTTCACGGCGGGCAGCCTTTCTCTCTTTAATCTATTAATATTTTCATTGATTACTTTATACTTTGGGTTTGCCCCAATCCTCTATTTACCCCCGAAGAATTTCTTCAGTCTGGAAAAAACACCTTTATATTCATCATCGAGAGGCTGAAGAGGAACGGATTCTCCGAGTATTCTTCTGGCAATATTCCGGTATGCAATTGAGGCTTTGCTGTTTGGATTTAAGGCGATTGGTTCACCGTGTGTCGTTGATTTGATCACCTCATCATCATCGACAACTATTCCGATTAACTCAATGGAAAGATGGGTGGTTATTTCGTCCACATCAAGCATATCCCCATTTTTCATCAGATGGTTTCGAATCCGGTTAATAATCAGGCGCGGCGGCGCAATATGTTCCTCTTTTTCCAACAGACCGATAATCCGGTCGGCATCCCTGACGGCTGACACTTCCGGAGTCGTCACAACAAGAGCCCTGTCTGCTCCGGCAACAGCATTTTTAAATCCTTGCTCAATTCCTGCCGGACAATCAATAATAATATAATCAAATTCCTGTTTCAGTTCATCAATCAAGGCTTTCATTTGCTCCGGAGTAACGGCAGTTTTATCACTGGCCTGGGCAGCGGGAAGCAAATATAAATGATTATCAAAACGCTTGTCTTTCACCAGCGCCTGATGTATTTTGCATCTTCCCGTAACAACATCAACCAAATCATAAATAATCCGGTTTTCAAGCCCCATGACAACATCCAGGTTTCTCAGACCTATATCGGTGTCCACTAAACATACCCGCTTATCCTTAAGAGCAAGGGCTGTCCCGATATTGGCAGAACTTGTTGTTTTGCCGACTCCGCCTTTTCCTGAAGTAACTACAATTGCTTCTCCCACTCTAGAATCCCCCTTCCAATCTCGTTAGGTTTGGTCTAAGGTGCATCAACACTTGTAATCTATCAATTACAATCCGGTTGTCCTCATCAATATATGCACATTCCATTCCTCTTTTTTCATGTTCCGGAAAACCTTCATCCGGGGCCCGGGTAATACAGTCGTTGATTCTGAGCTGGGTCGGTTTCATCACAGATGCGGAGATAATCGCCGCAGAATCTCCATTCACACCGGCATGGGCAATCCCTTTTAACGCCCCCATTATAAAAATATTTCCTCCCGCCATCACTTTTCCGCCGGGATTCACATCGCCAACAAGAAGAAGATCGCCGGGAACCTCAAGTACTTGACCCGAGCGGATTATCCTGGCCACTGAGACAATTTCATTTTCTGCCTTTAGACGTGCTGCTTCTTCCCTTGTCATCACATTTGATTCAAATGCTTCCACAAGCAGATTTTTCCTGCTTCTTATCAAATCTCTGAGCTCATCCTTCTGAGCTTCCGTCAAATATCTATTCCCACTGTGAACCTTTACAAGAATCGGATGACTGTCATTATGTAAAAAAGAGTTCTCAGTCAATCTCTCATCTAATTCCTTTTTCAAATCATCATAGGAACAAGTATCACATAAATGTAAAATTAATCCTTCCTTCGTCCCCTTTATAACTACATTCTGATTTTTTTTCATTATGATGTTCACCTCTAAACTCGAAGACGCAGCTTCAGGACGATATATTTAAATATTTTTCCATTATTACGTAGAAAAGTTCGACAAAACCTTTAAAAATCCTGCTAAAAAAGTACATATTTATTTATGAAAACCCGGTTATTTTATGATTTTATGGCGCAGAAAGGAATGAAAAGACCTGAAGCTGCCCCTTGATCAAGTCTCGCTATGGAGTGACAAAATACGCAGCTTGATATTGCATACTGGAGAGTTAAAAAGAAGGAAGGAAGCTAATCTTTCATCACTTCCTTCTTGTATTTTTCAAAAAACCGTTTCAGGGGGTAGCCGATTATAACTGTGAGTATCAAATTCAAAATCATTGTGGGCAAGAGACGTTTCTTTAGAAACATCAAAAATTCCATATTCGTAATTTTAATAAGAGAATTCATCTCGTAAACAGCAAATTCCAAAAGAGCAATAGCAAGAATAGATACAAAGGTCAGTATTACAACATTTGTTTGAAGAACCTTCATAACTTTGGAAACCAGAAAAGCTATTAACGGGAAGAACACGAGGTAAATACCAATAACCCCTGTATACACGACATCAAAGAGAAGCCCGATGATAAAACCGGCAATGATGCCCTGCCTGACATCACCGAATATGGTAAAAAACAAAATGGCAATCATCAAAAATCGGGGAACGAGAATCACTTCATTCCCAAACATTTTCAATGGCAGAAATTCAATAAAGATACTTTCAAAAACAAACAAAAATAAAAACAGGAGAAGAAGGAGGTATTTTTTCACCGGTCCTCCTCCTCTTCCCCGGCGTCATCATTCTTACCGGGCTGTATCATTTCCCTTTCGACAACGATAACATTCCTGATATCGTACAAATTTGCTCCCGGTTTCACATATGCCGTTTGATTCAAACCAAACTCATCAGGCTCTACATCTACTACTTCGCCAATCGGCAATCCTGCGGGAAAAATTCCGCCCATTCCCGAAGTAACAACCTTCTGCCCTTTTTCAATTTTTGCGTCATTAGGGATTCTTTTTAGTTTTAATAATTCTCGTTTTTCATCATATCCTTCAATCGTTCCGTAAATTGATTCTTCATCACCGCGAAGAATTTCAGCGGAAATCCGGTTAGTGGGATCCATGGCACTAAGGAGTTGAACCGTTGAAGTAAACTGCTGGGTGCTTTTTATCTTACCGATTAAACCGTTTGCCGTGACTACAGCCATGTTTTTTTCTATTCCGTTTGTTTTACCTTTGTTTATGATCAAAAGTTCTTCCCAGCGATCAGCATTCCGGGCGATAACCGTCGCATGGATCGGTTTAAAATTTCTCAGGCTGTCCTGTTTATCAAGCATCTCACGGAGTTCGGCATTTTCCTTGGCAAGCAGTTGAACATCTACTTCCAACTGGGCCAGCTCATCCAGACGTTTCTTTAATTCCTTATTCTCTTCATATGTATTCGTCAGTCCCTTTACATCTTCAAAAAAACCTGTGATATAACCGGTCGGTTTTGCCAAAATATGCTGTACAAACCCGGTTGTATCTTTAAGAAACTGTTCAGGCCATGTTAATTGTTCACGGTCTCTCAACGAAAATCCAATTAATGCCACGAGGATAATAATGCTAACGAGCAAAATAATCAGACGTTTATTTAAAAAGAATTGTGGCATTGCTGACACCTCTGTTTAATAGTCATGTCTATCATCCACTATAAAGATAAACATTTAAAAGGATTGATGACAAATACTCACTTTCTGTATAACGCCTCCAATATTTATCATTTCTAATGAAAAACACCGGGAAGGCTGTCCCTCTGTGAAGCTCTGAAACCCTCCTGAAAAGCGGAAAAAATCATTAATTCTATCATACCATTATTGGGGCAATTTCGTTTTAATTTAAAAAATAATTCCGCATTTTTTTACAAGTCCTCTATGAAATTTCACAATTGAATTTCGTACCTGTTCTTTTTTTATAAAAAAGAATGCGCCAATCGAAACTGACATTGTAAAATCAAGTTTTTTTGCTTAACAAAATTTCAAAAAATAAAAATTTTACAGGAAAGATGAAAATCACAAACAGATAAATACCCGGAATCTCTCTGAATTTGCAGATTATTTTTCATTAAAAACAATAATGATTCCTGCAAATCGGGAGGAAACACTGCCTCCTGATTTGCAGGAATTGGATAAAGTTTTTTACCGGTTTAACGTGACTCTTTAGCACGATTTTTAAATAAGTCAATATTGTCCAGTGCTTTTCCTGTTCCGATTGCGACACAGTCTAATGGATTTTCGGCAATTACAACAGGCATATTCGTTTCTTCACTAATCACTTTATCGAGATTGCGAAGCAGGGCTCCCCCGCCTGTAAGCACAATACCGCGATCCATAATGTCGGCTGCAAGTTCAGGGGGAGTTTTTTCCAGGGTTACTTTAACGGCATCAACAATCGCATAAACCGTATCCCTTAAAGCCAGTGAAATTTCTTCAGCGGTACTGTCAATCGTTTTTGGAAGACCTGTCAGCAAATCACGGCCGCGAATTTCCATATTTTCGATTCCTTCCGGGTCACCGGCACTGCCGATTTCCACTTTGATCATTTCAGCAGTACGGTCACCAATCATTAAATTATAGGTCTTCCGTATGTAGTTCACCATCGCTTCATCCATTTCATCTCCGGCAATACGGATGGATTGGCTGGTTACAATCCCGCCTAAAGAGATTACCGCCACTTCCGTTGTGCCGCCGCCAATATCAACAACCATGCTGCCCGTCGGTTCCCAAACAGGAAGATTGGCTCCGATTGCGGCCGCAAAAGGCTCCTCAATCGTATAGGCATCACGGGCTCCCGCCTGACGGGTTGCGTCTATGACAGCCCGTTCCTCAACTGCCGTAATTCCCGAAGGAACGCAAATCATTACATAAGGCTTTCCGGTAAATGGGCCTTTTTTCTTTAAAGCTTTATTAATGTAATATTTCATCATTGTTGCCGTTGTATCATAATCAGCAATCACTCCATCCTTCATCGGCCTTAGGGCAACAATATTTCCGGGTGTTCTGCCGATCATATTTTTTGCTTCATTTCCGACAGCAACAATCGTTTTTGTATCTGTTTGTAAAGCCACAACAGAAGGTTCCCGAACAGCAATTCCTTTACCTTTCACATAAACTAGGGTATTCGCAGTACCTAGGTCTATTCCAAGATCTCTTGTTCCAATTCCTAACATTTTCAGTATCTCCCTTTCTGATACGATCCTAAAGATCCGGTTCATTCTGAAATTCACCGGGACTTTTACCCTTTGCACGCATCCATGCATTCATTTATTAAAAATATCCGGGAAGATCCCGGCCCAAAACAGCAAAACAATCAACACTTAACTGACTAACTAAAACCCTTTTTAACCATTCAGTATCATACCCGATTCCTGATTTTTTCCAACCATAAAATCCCTTTTTGCAGACTCTTTTTTATACAAAAAATCACAAATAATATTATAGCTTAAAGGAGGATAAAATCATAGCCTTATAAATATCCTTTTTCCTTTAAACTAACATATTTATTTTCACCGATGATGACATGGTCCAACAACTCAATACCAAGTATTTTTCCTGATTCTGCAAGCCTTTTTGTCACATCAATATCCTCTCTGCTCGGTGTGGGATCGTAGGGTGGGGGACAAGGCGCCTTGCCTGATAATACAGCAGGTTTCCTCCCCTCCCTCAGAACCGTACGTACTTCTTTCAAAGTATACGGCTCGCCGGCTGACAATCTCCTGTTTTTGCTTTTTCAGCCTTTTGGCTGTTTTTGCAACAGTACTCTTCCTTTTTGCAGCAATGGTTTTAAGAAAACTTCCCCGGGCTAAATAAATAAGCTTGTCCATATGATGAAAATTAGCCGCCAAACTGTAATACTGCGCAAACCTCTTCAGTTCGGCATGATAAATCTCCGCTATCTCCTGTTCTGATTTATGGAGCAACTTTTTCCGGTGCAGTGTTGCGCCGTTTTCAAGCCTGCCATACCCATGTTTTCGGGCAAATTCTCTCATTTTCCGCTTCGGGATAAGCAAAACGATCTTATACATTCTTGCCCTGTCATCTGCATTTACCGGCTTGGAAAACTTCCCCTCTCCCTGAATGCATTTCTTTTGCATTTTCTTCACTTTGCAAAATTTATAGCCAAGAAAGGGGATGGTCTTACTCAAGTGGGATAAAAAGATCCGGCTTTCTTTATCACTGTCAATTTGAAGCCGGTCCTTCAAAAAAGCTTCCAGCTCCTTTTGCATAATGAACGCTTGTTTTTTTGTACATGACAGCCCTACTGCAAACTCGCGGCCGAAACGGACATATTGCATTTGCACAGTCCGTTCCCCTTCCCCTCTCTTTCGGGGAAATTTGCTTTCACGGTATGCTTTTACAAACTGATCAATTTCCAGTAAATAAATATGTTCCATTAACAGGCGAAAAGACTCTGCCTGCTTATATTCAAGAATTTTTGAGGCAAGCACCTTTTGGAGAAGATAAAGAAACCGCTTATCATTAATTTTCCCGGCTAAAACTGTGCGCAAAACATGAATGTTTAAAGTGTCAGCAAATATCTCTCCCTTTATACACCAGGTAAAGGAATAAAAGCATTTCTTTATCATTTTAAGCGCCTCGCGGGAAGCGGTCGTCTCCCGAAATTTTCCGGTGGGGAAAAGCCGTTGCGCCCCATACACAGATTGAAGAATATATTTCATAGTTTCAAGGAGAAGCAGGTCATGAAAAGGCGGCTCTTTTCCCGCTTTATTCCCGGGCAAATCATTGAAAAAACTGCTGCGAAAGGTACCATTTTTTAAATTCTCGATCAATGGCTCAATTTCCTTCAAATAATTGGCATTCAACGTCTTGCGGCATTTTTCTTGCGGCCGCAATTGAAGATAAGCTTTGAGCCAAAGTTCATGTTTATATAATAGACGAAAACAATCAACAACGGGTTTACCATTTTGTGAAACTTTTTTAATAATGTTAAGCTGCTTGAATGGATCCTTAGCCATATTCATGACTCCTTATTACCTTCAAAATGTCAGCCTGCCTCCCTTCCCCATGCTAAACCTGTTACGGGCAAACGTCGGGTACTACGGAGACTCCGTTACCATATGCCATACGCTCGTTTCTATACAGCATTGGCACACAGGTAATCCCTGCATTATGTCATCATTTCAGATGCGTGATGGTTAGGTATCCTTTTCGACGGTTTCCTCCGGACGGAGGCTTGATGGACAAACCTTACTATGGACTCGAAGACTGTTCGAAAAGACGCTCAGGCGAAGCATCTTCCATTTTGTCCACATTGCCTGTCAGCTATCTTAGGCAACGGCGCACCCGGCGCTCAATCGTCTGGGATTCAGGCAATCCAGCTTTTACCATACATCACTTGGTCTGAAGAACTGATTCGACCGGATAGCTCAGTCGTCTTTTCCCCTTTTCACATCATGCTATGTTCCCTCCCGCAGGTTTCCCCCCGGAGGTAAGATGCTGACCATGGAATATTGTAAGGAATTCCAGATTTTAAGAAAATCGCTGAAATGATACACCTTGCAGGCGCACGCCTGACGGGTGATTATGAAGGCAGATGACTGCGGCTGCAGAACGTTTCAAAGCTTCTTTAAAGACCTCGCGCGGATGCACGATGCTTGCATTTAAGCTTCCGATAAAAACAGTTTTTTTATGGAGAACTTGATTTTTGGTATTGAGGTAAAGACAAACGAAGTGCTCTTGTGTGAGGAATCTCATGTCATTCATAACATAATTGGCTCCGTCTTCGGGAGAGCGGATTACATAGCGGTCATGATAGTTGAGGTTTGCAATTCTTCTGCCGATTTCTATTGCAGCCAGAATTTGAATGGCTTTTGCCCGGCCAATTCCTTTTATGGCGGTGATTTCATCCAATGTGGCATCCTTCAGCATTCTTAAACCCTCGAAGGATGTCAGCAATCGGTTGGCAAGCTGCAGAACTGATTCATCCTTTGTTCCCGTCCGAAGCAAAATAGCGATTAATTCATGATTTGACAGGCTTTCAGGACCATTGCGGATAAATCTTTCCCGGGGCCGTTCGTCCTCGGGAAAATCTTTAATCATTAAATTTTCTCTCAATCTTATACCTCCCGTATACAGGCGGCGGAAACCGCCCGGAATCCTGATTAAAGGACAGGATATCCCAGCCTCTTAAGTTCACGAACGGTTCTTGAAACAGGAAGGCCGACGACAGAAAAATAATCGCCGTTTATCTTCTTAACTAATAAACTGCCCAAGCCTTGAATGCCGTAAGCTCCTGCTTTATCAAAAGGTTCGCCGCTCTTTACATAAGCTGTGATTTCCTCTTCCGTCAGTTCCCAAAAAACCACCTCCGTTTTTTCGAAAAACTCTACATTTGTTTTTGGACTGAAGATGGAGACCCCTGTATAAACATAATGGGATCTTCCTGACAGTTTCCTCAGCATTGCCGCTGCTTCCTCGGGTTTCCCCGGTTTGCCGAGAATCTGTCCGTCTAAAACAACAATTGTATCTGAGCCAACCACATAACTTCCCGGATATTTCCCGGCAACATTTTCCGCCTTTCGTTTGGCAAGTTCCATCACTATTTCATTTGGCGGCAATTCAGGGTTGAAGTGTTCATCAGCATCGCTGCTGTGAACCTCAAATTGAAGGCGAATATTTTCCAAAAGCTCCTTCCTTCTCGGGGATGATGAGGCTAAAATAAGCATTTCCATAGACAAAATCACCTGACTTCAAGATGTATCAAAAAGGGGATACAGCTAAATTGTACCAAATATCGACCGTTTTCGAAACAAATACATACGGGATATTCGAGATCTTTTTCAAAAAGATTATCCGAAAAATGTACGGTTTTCTATTTTCCTAAACTCATTTCTATAGTTCTTGCAAACATCCGGTCAAAAGGGAGCCTGTCTATTTCCAGGCTCTCCTATTTTTCTCTCATTTCCCGGAAAATATCCCTCTGTTTTGAAGCTATGATAATTGTTGAAAACAGGAAAGAACATGTAATAAGTGTTGCTGGACACCGGCGAGATGCTTCTCACCTCCCTCTTTTTCATAGGAGGAAATTTTCTTTACAGCAGCATCCAATTCTTTCTTGATTGTTTTTAACTCAGCTTTTTGAATGTTGCTTTCACTGCTCTTTTCCCAGTTGTTAATTTGAGAAGAAAGTTTTCCCTTTGATTCAGCCGGGATGATACCCTCACGCAATCCGGTGATGCTTGCTGCGGCAAGCGTATCGAATAAAGATGATGCCTCCTTTAGAAAGGCTGTTTCTTCAGGATACAGACCTGCATTTTCACTGAAATGAAAAATCATCTCCTTGGCATAAAAATTAATTCCTTCCTCTTGAAGCCGCGCTCCGAACAGTTTGGCTTCATCCAGACTGTCGGCAACACCGAGGAATAAAAAAAATTTGTTATCCATTTCAATCGTTGCTGTGGGTAAACCTTTTTCCATTGCGGGTGCCCGGCTGTTTTCAGCAGCAGTTTCTGTCGTAAAAACTCCTCCCTGAACGACATAAACTGTTTTTGAAAATGCCTTTTTCGGGCTGCTGCCGGCGGGGTTTTCAGCAAATCCGGGACTTTCAGAGGAAACCGTTTCTGTCCCCGGTTTCTGGTCCGATTTAACCATATTCAGCATAATCAATCCAAAACCCGTCCCGACCAAAATGGCAAAGAGTGTGATAAACAGAACTGACATGACCATCTTTCGGTTTTGTGCGCTGTTGTTAAATGATGTTTTTGTCGCTTTTCCAGTCTTTCTGATGTTTTTTTTAGACTGTGTTTTCTTTTTCCTTGCGGCAAAAATTGTCTGGAAGCTTTGATTTTCCGGCAGAATCCATTCAAACGCTTCCTCCCGGGTTGCCGCCGCCTGATCCGCTGCTTCTTTCTCTATCTTCACATCCTTTTTCTCTTTCTTCAGGGAAAGCTCTTGTTTTGCCTGATTTTCCGGTCTTTTTCCGTCCGTTTTCAGTCCCGGCTGATTTACCGGTTTTTTCAGGGGACGATCTTTTCCGTTTATTTTAATTACTATTGTTCGGTTTCGCTGCTTGTCCACTTTTAAAGCGCCGCCTCCCTTCACAAAGCATGAAGTTTCAGTTTATCCTACCATATTGCCTAAAAAAATGAACAGGAGATTTGTCGTTTCAGACGGGAAGGATTTCGTCAAATTTCTTATTGTTCATCGCTGTTTGAAAAAACAACTAAATAATAAGCATGCATAAAACAAAAAACGGATCCGAAAAGGATCCGCACATCATGAAAAACTTATTTTTGTCAAATTGCTATTTTACAACCCGCAATAAGCCGATAGTACATGACCGACAAGTAATTTAAGCAGTTGTTACACTCCAATAACTTCTGATTAATCTTCCGGGAAAGTGAATAACGGATTTGTTTTATTGCCCGGCTCCGGCGCATCGATACGGGGCAGTTGATTAATCAATTCAATCAACTGCGGCATATAATAGGCCGAAACAGTCATCTGCAAATTAAGTACTTCTTCATCATCGGCCTGATGGATAGAGACGATCTCATTATTTCCCGGAAAACTGACAGACTCCACGGTGATAATTCGATCGGTTCTTTCAAGAATGTTAATAAATTCTTCCAGTTCATAATAGCCTGGTGCTTTAACATGAAGATTAATAGATACTTTTTGAAATCCGTCGGGAAGAGAAATGTTTTCAACAGCCGTTGCTTGTTCTTCTTCCTCAGTGACCGGTTCTGAATCCGCCTCTGATGCTCCTTTTTCAGCCTCAATCGTATCGGAACCGCCAATATTTATCCTTTCTACTATACTGCCAGATAATACTTCAGCTTTCTCAATATCAAGGACAAATCTTTCCAAAAGCGGTTTAACAGGAATTTGTTTTTGCAGTGCAACCGTACTTTCATACATCTTCGTGCTTTTTTGCTGCAATTGGCTTTGAACCTGTGCCAGCAGAGCTTCTTCCGTTTTCAATTCCGCTTCTTTTCTTTCAAGTTCTGCTTGTTTCGGCTGAAGAACAAGTAAATAGCAGCCTGCCAAAATGAAGATGGCCACTATGATCGCGACTGCTGCCAGGACTTTTTGTTTTTGAGACAGACGGCTGCTCATGAGGCATCCCCTCCCGAATCGCCGGCGGACAATTCGGCGAATTTTTCCCCGATTTTAATATCATAGACCGCGACAGTCCGGGGCACATATTTTTCCGGTAAATCCGCATTGTCTTCTTCAAGTCTTTGTATATTTAAACTTTCTAAATTCGCTTCAGTAATCCATTCCGCTTCATTCAAATTATTTAAAAAGTAAGCTGCTTCACGGTTCGTATCGAATTGAACCGTCAATTTTACTGTTTGCGGAAGTTGAAAGGAGAAGTTCTTAATATAGCCTCTGTCCGGAAGAAGGGCTGTAAGATGTTGTAAAAGAGGCACTGTTTTTGCCCTGTTCTGCTCCGCCCATTTAACGGCATTTTCCAGCTGATTGACCGCTGGAGATTGGCTCAAATCTGCCAGCTGCATTTTGGCTTGCTCCAACAATTGCTTTGTCGCTGTAATTTCTTGTTGAACCGTATTCACTTTCTTTTCTGTCAAACTGGAAAAATAAAAGATAGAAAATAACCCCGCTGCCAGCACCAAAACAATCAATATATACAGCATTAAGAGAGAGCGGCTCTTTTCTTCTTTTTGCGGCAAAAGATTAATATCAACTAACATTTTCTACACCTCTTTTAATGCAAGTCCCATCACAAGATGGTAATTTCTTGGGAGAGGGTTTTTATACTTGGCGGTCAGGTCTTTTTCTTTTATTGATACAACCGGAATATCAAACCGGCCCTTAATCTCATCAAGGATAAACGGTAAAAGAGGATGATCTCCGTGAACCAAAATTTTAGTAACCCGGCTTTTCCCCTGTGTCATGGTATAATGGTAGAAATCTGACAATCTGCTGATTTCCTTAAACGTTTCCCGATATTGAAAATCTATTTCTTTCACCGCATCACCGACAAAATTCCATTCATAGACACCCGCCTCATTCGTTCTTAAATCCCAATGCTCTTCATGAAGATCAATGGGAATATGATGGATTAAAAGCGGCAGGGTTCCTGAAAAAATGCTGATATTTACTTTGTCAAAATCAAATTGAGCAACCAAAAGATGCTCTTCTTTATCCGCATAGCCCAGGTTGTAATAAAGCCGATACAAAGCCAGAGCTGAAATTTCTGCGGCAACAGGCTCAAGCTTGCAGCTTTCGAGTAAATCAGCATACTCTTTCACTTTCTCCTCTTCAGCCGCAAAAATGAGTATCTCACGTATATTATCCTTTAGATCAAGAAGAACAATGTCAAAAACCGGATCATTAAAAGGAAGGTGAATGCTGGAACCAAATTCCAAATATAAATAGCCGCGAATTTCATCCTCCTCAATTTCGGCAGGGATCGAGATTTTGCGGATAATTACGAATGAGTCTGGCACTAAAAAGCGCACTTGCCGTTTATGAATTTTCCATTCATCCACGCATTCCTCCAAAATGGTCCGGACTGCTTCACGATCTTGAATCGTTCCGTTATTTATCAGACCCTGGGGCAAATATCTTTCCCCCCAGCGGTACGGAACCGGCGTACTGCCGTTATTCAATTCCATAAACCGAATAGAATGGTCTTGTATTATGAGATTTATTACTTTCTTTTTACTTGAAAATAGATTTCGCTTCATAGTCAAACCCCTCATCTAAAATCCGCCTGAAAACAATGTGATATATTTGCCGATTATCCAATCGCCAAAATAAAAGGCGGCTAATGTTCCAGCTGCAATGAAAGGACCAAAGGGAATCGGTTTTCCTTTGCTGACAAATTTAAATATGAGACCGATTACGCCGAATACGGCTCCAAAAAATACTGACAACAAAAAGGCAACAACAAATGTTTTTACTCCGGTGGCAAAACCGATTAAGGCAAAAAGCTTGATGTCGCCTCCCCCCATTCCCCCCTTACTGACAACGGATATCAAGAACAAAACCGTAAACCCGATGAAAGCACCAAGGAGAGAATCCCACCATGGTGAAAGAGGCATAAAGATTCTTTCTAATAAAAAGATTCCCGCAAAAAACAGGAGAATTTTATCAGGAATAATCATATAAGCAATGTCAGAAACAAAAATGATCATAAATAAAGAAATAAATGTTAATGCTATGATCAGTTCTCCAGTAAATCCCGTTGCGAGCGGGGCTGTTGCAAACAAGAGTCCCGTAACCAATTCAACAATCGGATACATTGGTGAAATCTTTGCCTTGCAGTTCCGGCATTTTCCCCCTTGTATTATGTAAGAGAGAAGGGGGATCAGCTCCCCCGCTGACAGCTTGTGCTGACAACGGGGGCATGCTGACCGCGGTGTAATGATAGATTGCTTCGCCGGGACACGTTGACCAACAACGTTAAAAAAGGAACCAAGGACCAGACCGAGAATAAAACAGAAAGCATACAACAATACCATAAAGGCTTACTACCCACGATTATTCATTTGGTCTAAACATATCACGGGTATAGTTTTGAGCTGAATGTCCAGTAAAGTATACTTCATCATCAGAAGCCAGTTGTGTCTTATAACCACTTTCTTCTTTTGTAACAAAAGTTTCATCTCCGTCATATTCGACTTTAGTATGTGGATCTTCAATCGGATCCAATAATTGAGCTTCTTTCAACTCTTTATAAGTAACTTTGTTATCAGCATCTTTGGGATTATCTGCAAAATAGAGCTTGGCTGCTCCCTCAATTTGCTGTGCGTTGGCAATATGCGCGTCTATCCTGGAGTTGTCAATGAGTTTTGAAACAGCCGGAATCGCAATCGCCAAAATAATCGCCAAAATAACAATAACTGCAAGTAACTCAATTAACGTAAAACCCTTTTGTTCCTTCATGCGTTTTTTCAGCAACTCTCTCATTTTCATCTCTCCTTAATAGTAAATTGTACCTGTGTTATAATTCGCTTAATTTTATTATATATAAAAAATAGTCACACAAATAAGGTAATTGTTAACATTTGAGGACTATTTTCCTACCGGACTTGATTAAATAGATCGAACATTGGAACTACAATTGACAGGACAATAATACCTACCAAGGACGCCAAAACAACAATCATCAGAGGCTCGAGCAAAGATTTTACCCGCTCCGTGCTGTTTTCCACCTCTGCTTCATAAAAATCGGCCACCTTGGACAGCATTGTATCAAGAGAGCCTGTTTGCTCACCGATAGAAATCATTTGAGTAATAAGGGGCGGAAATGCCCAATGCTTTTTCATCGGTTCCGTCATGGAGCGGCCCCGCTCCAAATAGTCGTGAGAGTCCTTCAGCACTCTTGCCAATACTTCGTTTTCAACCACATCCACGACAAGCTTTACTGCTTCCAAAATCGGCACGGAATTGGCCACGAGCGAACTTAATGTTCTCGTCATTCTTGCAAGAGCGGCCTTTTGAATCATTTTTCCGAACACTGGAAGCTTTAAAAGGAAATAATCCAAATAATATTTTGTTTTCTTATCCCTTCTGATTAACACGATACCAACCACAAGAAGCACAAAGAGCAACAAAAAGGCCCACCAGGACTTTTGCATAAATTCACTTGCCGCCAAAACAGTTTTTGTAATGCCCGGAAGCTCGCTGCCAAAGTCGGCAAACATCGAAACAAAAGTTGGAACGATTGAAACAAGCAGAAAAATCACGACAACAACAGCAATGATAAGAACGGTAATCGGATAGGCAAGGGCAGAAACAACTTTTCCACGGACATTATGCTGTTTTTCAAAATGATCAGCCAAAAGCTCAAGAGATTCATCCAAATTCCCGCCTGCTTCTCCGGCCTTGATCATGTTGATAAACATGGGGGAAAATATTTTCTTGTGCTTTGCTGCCGCCTCTGATAAAGACAGCCCTTCCTGAAGTTGTTGCTCTACATCAGTCAAAGCTCTTTTTAACGGCTTACTGTCCGTTTGTGCAGCAAGAATCCTTGTTGACTCGGCAACTGTCACGCCGGCCTTGATTAAGGTTGAAAATTGTCTGAGATAAATAACAAAATCCTGCAGTTTCACCGAACTTCCCAACGAAATTTCCTTCGAGAAAATCGTTTCCGGAACCTCGGTAATTTCCAATATCCTGATTCCCTGTTCCCTGAGCCTTCGCACGGCTTCCCTCTTGGAAGGCGCCGTGATCGCACCCGAGCGTTTACCTTTCAAATCTCTACCTGAGTATTTGAATCTCGCCATGATTCTTCTTCTCCCGTAAGAATGTATCTGCATCCTCTTTTGAGATACTGTTATTTTTTACAAGCTCTTTAATACTTGCCTCAAGGGTGTGCATCCCTTGCTGTCGTGATATTTGCAGAACGTTTACAATCTGGTGTACTTTTTCCGTCCGAATTAAGTTGGCAATTGCCGCATTATTAATAAGAATTTCAGTTGCCACTCTTTGACCGTTCCCGTCCATGGCAGGAAACAGCCTTTGCGCGATAATGGCAACAAGAACCATTGACAGTTGATAACGAATTTGAGACTGCTGGCTGGGCGGAAACACATCAATAATTCGATGGATTGCGGCCGGTGTACTGTACGTATGCAGAGTTGCAAGAACTAAATGTCCGGTTTCAGCCGCCGTAATCGCTGTTTGAATCGTCTCCAAATCTCTCATTTCGCCGACAAGGACTACATCCGGATCCTGCCGCAACGCTGAACGGAGTCCGTTAGCAAAGCTTTGTGTATCTAACCCTATTTCCCGCTGTTCAATGATTGATTTATTATGCACATGCAAATATTCAACCGGATCTTCCAAAGTAATAATGTGTTTGCTCATGTTTTGATTAATATATTGGATGATTGCTGCTAATGTTGAAGTTTTCCCGCTTCCGGACGGCCCGGTAACGAGAATTAAACCCTGGGGGCTTTTGGCAATTTCTTTTAATACAGAGGGAAGAGCCAATTGATCAATAGTAGGCACCTTATTCGGAATGACACGAATAGCCAAAGCCACACAGGAGCGCTGGTAATAAGCATTGATCCGGAACCGTGATACTTCGGGCAACAAGTAGGTGAAATCAGTTTCATTGTTTTTCTTGAATACTTGCCACATTCTCTCGGGAAATATTTCTTTTGCAAATCTTTCCGTATCAACAGGAGCTAACGGTTTTGTTCCATATCTCTTCAAGCCCCCGTGTATCCTGAAAACCGGAGGTGAACCGCAAGTCAAATGAACATCGGAAGCCCCGGCCTTATGTGCAATAGTGAGAATATCTTTTAACGATGCATCCATTTTTTCACCCCTAATCCGGCAAGGCCACTCTGAGAACTTCTTCTGTAGTTGTCAGACCTTTCTTTATTTTCAGTAGACCGTCATCAATTAAGAAAATTGTCTTATTCCTAATTGCCAGACTTCGAAGTTTGGTAAAAGACTCCGAATCCATGATTACGCGGCGCATTTCGTCATCAAGGACGAGAACCTCCTGAATTGCCATTCTGCCGCGGTAACCAGTCATATGACATGAGGAACAGCCGCGGCCACGGACAATTCTGTCAATCGTTAATCCGCGTTTTGCAAAAATTTCTTTTTCTCTTTTTGTCGGCTCATGTTCTTCAGCACAGTCCCGGCATACTCTTCTGACAAGACGCTGGGCCACAATGCCTGAAACCGAAGAAGCAACCAAAAACGGTTCCACTCCCATATCTATTAATCTCGTTACAGATCCGAGCGAATCATTGGTATGCAAGGTACTTAATACCAAATGTCCGGTGAGCGAAGCACGGACGGCAATCTCGGCCGTCTCTTTGTCACGGATTTCCCCGACCATGATAATGTTCGGATCCTGACGGAGAATGGACCGCAATCCAGCTGCAAATGTCATGCCCACATTGGGATTTACTTGAATCTGATTGACTCCTTCAATTTGGTACTCTACCGGATCCTCAATCGTAATAATATTAACCTCTTCACTGTTTAAATGATTTAAAGTTGCATATAATGTGGATGACTTTCCGGAACCGGTCGGGCCTGTAATAAGAATGATTCCGTTTGGTTTTTCTATTAAACTTTGATAGCGCTGTAAATTCAGTTTATTAAAACCAAGTCTGTTGATATCAATAATGGCAGTACTTAAATCAAGAATCCGCAACACAATCTTTTCCCCATATACAGTCGGCAGGGTGGAAACACGAATATCAATTGGACGAAAATCAATATTCACTTTTATTCTTCCGTCCTGTGGAATCCGGTGTTCCGTAATATTCAAATTCGACATAATTTTTATTCTGGCGGTAATCACGCTTTGCATCCGCTTCGGCAATACTCTTTCCGTCCGTAAAACACCGTCGATTCTGTACCGGACAAGGATCTTGGTTTCCTGCGGATCCAGATGGATATCGCTTGCCCTTAATGTCACGGCATTGGAGAGAATCTGGTTAACCAGACGGACAACAGGCGAATCTTCATGGGTAATGTCCTCTTCCCGATTATCTTCCGCGGATTGATCCGCAAACATTTCCTCAAAACCGTCTTCAATGTCATAGTACTTGCTGATAGCACGGAGGATATCATCTTTTGAAGCCAGAACGGGTTCGATTTGAAACCCGGTTGACAGCCTCAGGTCTTCAATGGCAAAAAAGTCAATCGGATCGGCCATTGCCACATATAATTTGTCATCCTGTTTTTTTATAGGGATAAGAAGATTTCTTTTTGCCGTTTCCTTGGGGACCAAATTAAACAAATTTGTATCAAACGGGTATCTGTAAAGACTGACATGGGGGATTCCCAATTGCAGTTCCAACACTTCAATTAATTGCTGTTCCGTAATAAAACCCTTTTTCAGCAATGCATCCCCCAGCTTTTGATTCGGTTTTTTATCCTTTAATGCGGATTGAAGCTGATCCTCTGTGATCAGACCAGCTTCAAGAAGTAAATCTCCGAGGCGTTTCCGGGTCGGTTTCATAAAATCATCCCCGTTTATGACTGTTATCTTTTTGGTATTTCATTCGGGCTTCCCCACAGGTCATCATCTGACCTTTCATCACCGGATTCATCTTCTCCGCCATTATTTTCTCCCTTTTCATCTTGGTCTTTGTCAGTCCCGTTTTCTCCCCCTGTCTGTTCATCGTCCGAACCGGTTCCATCCGCATCATCCCGAAGCGGGTGGATTTCAACGCGATGGACAGGAGCATAAAAGTCTTCAGAAATGAGCATTTTTTGCAGAAGAGCTCCGCTTTGATCATGAGACTCCCGATACACTTGGATGTACAATCCCTTTATGCCTTCCGATTTAACTTGCTTCCCTTTTTTCAGGGGACTGTATTGTACAATCGTCTTCGGCTCAAAAGATTTTTCCTCTTCCATGGTAATTACATACTCATTCAAAAATTCCGGACCAGTTAAGGAGACGATGAGAGATTGATCCTTTTTCGTAAATTGAATGGCATATTCGGAATCATTGGGATTCGAAAACGCCAGGTCAAAATTCTTGGCTGGATCCACCTTCGCCTCTAATCCCAGTACTGCATAAGCAGGCAGAGTATTGCTTATATGCCTTTCAAGTACGGTGAAATTGGTTGGCAAAATAACTGTATAAACAGCGGAAGCAATTTTATTCAACGCTTGTCCGGGCAGCGTATCCAACCCTTCTTCTTTAAGACTGTTCAGCAGAGAAAAATGTGCCTTGGGTTCAATTTTAAGCGTTTTCCCGGCAAATGCTTCAAGTTCATCATTCTGAGGGTTCAGAACAATAGGAGATTCTTTGATAACGGCATCTTCCTGCAAAGAAACCGAAATATTAAAATTTTCTACACGGTATTGATAGTCCCCGGGCTCCAAAACTGCTGCGCTGTTCAATATCTCATTTTCCAATGCCTTTACATTAAATTCCTCCAAATTGATGGAAGGGTACAGAGACTTCAAAAAATCATTCAGTGAACTGATGTCGGCAACAACCAAATTCTTGATTCCGTGCCGTGCCTGGGACACACTTGCTTCTGAATCAAATTGAATGTAGCTTAAATCCAGCGTTTTGCTTTTTCCCAAATATTGAACGGTAATCGTCGTATTGGCTAACCACTTGGAGATCTCCTCATCGACAAGCTTTTTTGCCTCCTCCTCCGTTTTCCCGGCAACGGGAAGGTTCCCGATAATCGTTCCTTCGGCAAAATAATTTTTACTTCCGGAAAAAGCGTTGTATGCCAAAGCACCGAGTTGTGAGAAGCTGAAAATATATACGGTACTAATGAGCAAAGCCAGAAAAAGCTTTAGAGGTTGCTGATTCCCCACATGAATCGGCCTCCTTTTTATGCTTCAACATTCATAGATATCTCTACAACAACGCTTGGTCCTTCTTCCTGCGCCTTTTCAATATCCTCCCGGGTTAGGACAGTACCTTCACGGAAAAGAATAACACCATTTTTACCGTAGATGTTTTTTGTGAGTTTCTTGCCTGCCAAAAGATCTATTTGTCTTGCCTTCAAAGCTCTTACTTCATCATCTTCGGCAATTTTTTCCGGTTGTGTATTCAGAGGCACTTCTTCTGTCACTTCTGGTTCCGCTTGTTGTTCCTCATCCAAAACTTTTTTTTCAGGAACAACGCTCTCACTTTCAGCCGGAGCCGGGCCTCCTTCAAGTTCAGCCAGGGAGCTTAAAAATGTGGAAGCAGCATCCTCATTTACAATGATGATGTCTTTCCCAAAAGTCACCACAGAGTTTGATGCAAGGTAAACCACTTCTTCTTCCACTTTTAACTCCATTCCAAGAATCAGTCCCGATTCATCATCAATAAAATACTCCTGGACTTCGCCGATCAGCTCTCCCTTTCGGGTCATGACTTTTGTATTATTGATTTTGATCTTTTTATTAACAAGCTGATTTGCGATCGGGATTTCATTCAAGTCAATTACCGCATTTTCACTGCCGACAGTTACAGCATATTCGCCAATTCCAACAATCTTTTTAAAAGGAATGGCTTTAACGCTGACTTGAAAATCTTCATGTTCTATGGTTAAAAAATCGACAGAACCCTTGTCGGGATTGATGACAAGCGATTTTACCTTCCCAACCTGATTCCCGTCAGCAATGCTGATAATCGGCAGACCGTTAATCTGAACACTTTTTTTCATCACATTCACCACACCTAATCTATAAGTTCACAAAGACTACTACTTATGATACATCATTTTAACATGGACTGGTAAATTTATAATGCATTTTTACAATATTGTTCATATAAATATTGAATTTCCATTGATAAAACAGGATATTTCGCAAATTTTTCACGTAAATCACACAATAATTCATTCAATTTACCCAGTTCTTTATTCCTTATATAGTGTTCCGTCAGCATGCTTGCAAATGTGTAATAATCGCGGGGAGACAGGCTGTCAATCATATGTTCCTTAATTAACATTTCATACTGATGAGCCGGCAGGCGTTTGCCTTCCAGTTCCAGTTGAGAGACAAGCAAATGGAACATTTGCTGCTGAAGCGCCCTTGTTTCCTCGGACACCTCTTCCTCCTGTCCTCTTTCCTCAACCGTCTGCACCATACTATCCGCCATTTGTGAACTTGTTGAAATTTCGGGTTGAACGAAAGCTTCGTCCAATATGTCTTCCTCTTCTTCCTCTCCGCGGGGGGCAGGTTCACTTTCCGGATATTCATCTTCTTCTCCGGTTTCCTGTTCATAAAACTCTGCAAATCCTGCCCAAGATTCAAATTCATCTTTCGGCACCCCGGGATCAGTTTCAGTTTCTTTTTCAATCATTACTTCTTCAAGCTCTGTAAAGAATAAATCCATGCTCTCATCAATGGCTGCATCTTCAACTTCCGGACTTTCTTCCCTGTCTGTCATTTCCATTTGCCTTTCTTGGGCAATTTCGGAAGCAATGTCCAAATGATCATCAAAGTCTGCAAAAAGTTCTTCCTCTTCTGTTAACTCTGATGCAGCCGCAGCTTCATCCGGCATCGGCCCGCCTTCTTCAATATCATCTTCTTCTGAATCAAAAATAATCATTTCTTCATCCGGTGTCAGATACAGGCTTTCCGCGTCATCTTCGCCTTTATGTAATGTCTCAAGCTGTTCATCATCCGCCCCGGCTTCAGATGCAAAGTCAACGGCAAATCCGAATAAATCTGTATCCGAATCCCCGGCCTCTTCCTGGTCTGCCGTTTCAGATGCCAAATCCGGACTTAATTCAGTTTTATCCAAATCATCGATTGGAAGTTCCCCAAGGACCGCGTCAGGGCTTTCTTCTTCCCGGTCGTGAGGAAACTCTGAGAATTCTTCTTCTGTATACTCTTCCTCAAGGAAGCGTTCAACCTCACCCATATATCGGGATTCAGAAACAACATCATCCTGTCCGCTCTTCTCATCTTCAAACAGATATTCCGTCTCCACTGCATCCTCTTCCTCCCGAGACTCGAGAACCGATGCATCGATTTGTTCCGCATCCGAGGACACATCTTCTTTCCCGTCGAAATAAACCTGCTCATCCTCTTCTTCTGTCAGCCCGGAAACTTCATCCTCAAGCGCCTCTTGTTCAGATATTGTCAAATGCTCCACATCTTCAGTAAAAGCGCTTTCCTCTGAAAATACCGGAATCTGCTCTTCGGCAGTGTTCCCCTGTTGTTCCCGTATCGAATAATAATGATCAACACCACTGGAACCCGTTTCCTTTTGATTCACCGGTTCCCGGACAGTTTTTTCTCCGGAAGCGCCTGCAAACAACACTTCCCGGAACCTGTCCTGCATAACATAGGTGATCAAAAAAACCAACAGGGCAAGGACAAGCCACAGTATCCATAAGGGGAGAATATTCTGCGATAATAAACCTATATTTGCCAATAAAAAAGACGTGATTATGATGACTGCTTTCCCCTTATTTGTAAGCCCCAACGGAAAAAAATAAATAATCGGGACAAGAATGATCAAAGATAAGACAGACAGTATCAGCTCCTCCAATTTTTTCACCCCTTTTCGAGCTCTAGGTATTTGTCACTATAATGAAGAAAAAAATAAAAAAATTTGTGATATTCGTCATGTTTCAACAAATATCGACTCAATATTATTGTATAATAACTTGTCAAATTTTAAAAGAATTCCTTTATAGTATAAGTAATAAGTTATACAGAAATGTCAAAATTTTTTCTTATTATCAGGAATGATTTCACAAAAATCTCCCATTTTGCAGATAAAAAGACTGTATTTCATCATGATCAAGGTGTTTTTGACTACGACTATTTTCTTTTTCGTTATAAAAGTTTCAAAAATTAATTTCATCCGGTCTATTTATGAATATAATGGTTATGTTTGCAAAAATTATGAATCATTTTCCACTTCTGTTTGCATCTACCCATAAAAAATGGGTAGTTTCTCCTTTCTTAAAATTTTTCTCTGCTTTCAGAGCCCTTTTTCCTGAGTCAAAAGATCTTTAAAAAGCGGTTTATTAACAGTATTCAACAATAAAACTGTTATATGAGAATAACTTCCGTTGTGCGGTGCCAATTTTTTCAATAAAGCCCCGCGAACTATTATTCAAAACCATGGATGAATAGAAAGATTTTTCCACAGAAAAGACCGGAAAAGAGAGCTTGTCCTTTTCCGGTCCGAATGGCTGAAATCGACGGCTGCATTTCTTCTGTGAAAAATATTAACCAATTTGATAATAATCTTTATACCAGGAAACGAATCTTTTAATCCCTTCCTCAATAGAGATGCGCGGTTGATAGTTAATTGCTTTTTTGAGCCCGTCAATATCAGCATATGTCTCTGGGACTTCCCCCGGCTGCATTGGCAGAAAGACTTTTTTTGCCGGGATTCCGAGTTGCCGCTCAAGACAGTCAATCAAATACTTTACTTCAACAGGCTTATGATTTCCGATATTGTACACTTCACAAGGCAACGGCAGTGCAGGAGGCCCCTTTTTAATCAGACGTACCATCGACTCCACCACATCATCAATATACGTAAAATCCCGTTTCATATTTCCGTAATTATAAACTTCTATCGGCTTTCCTTTCACAATGGCTTCAGTAAATGTGAACACGGCCATATCAGGCCTTCCCCAGGGGCCATACACTGTAAAAAAACGCAATCCGGTCACCGGAAGCTTATATATATGGCTGTACGAATATGCCATCAACTCATTCGCCTTTTTTGTTGCCGCATAAATATTTACCGGTTTTTCCGTACAATCTTGTTCCGAAAAAGGGATACTGCCATTTGCCCCGTAAACGGAACTGGAAGACGCATATAATAAATGATTTATCTTCCAAGTCTTGCAGCATTCAAGAATATTTAAAAATCCCGTTACATTTGTATGCACGTATTGATAAGGATTTTTCAGGCTGTACCTGACCCCCGCCTGGGCAGCCATGTGGATAACCACATCAAAGCGGTGCTGCATGAAAATATTTTCCAAAAGCTCCAAGTTTTCCACGCTTCCTTTATAAAAAGAAAAATGGCGGTTTTTTTGTAAAATGGCCAACCGATCCGTTTTCAATTTCAAATCATAGTAATCATTGAGGCTATCAAGCCCGATAACTTCGTTTCCCTCTTCAAGAAGCCGCTTGGATAAATGGAACCCGATAAATCCGCTGCAGCCGGTAATTAAAAACCGGTGCCCGCTTTTTCCTTCATTCATTTTGTCACCCCCCTGTTGCCGGCACAATGTGCACCGGAAACATGCCGGACATACTTCAATTTATGTAAAGAAGCACTTTTTGTATAGTATTATTGCTGATTAAGCTCTTCTTTGGTTTTTATGGAAATTTACGGGCCTTGTCCTATACAAATGTATTTTTATAACATATTTTATTAAAAATAAGCCTCTTACACAGAACTGAAGGGAGCAAATAATGGAGGGAACTGAATGAAAAGCTTGGAAATCTTGCCCTGGGCGGCAGATGAAACAGAACTGATGCGGGACGATTTATATGTGCCCGAATACATCCAATACATTGCTTTGGCAGTTTTAAAGCAGTATGATTTCTCTGTCCGTTGCATGAATGTCGTTGCAACAAAGCCGAAAAAGGGGGGAGCCATATGGAAGGTGGAAACAAGCGAGGGCCCGAAAAGCCTTAAGCTTCTGCACCGGAGACCGGGGCGGAGCATTTTCAGCCTTGGTGCGCAAGAATATTTGTGTGATGTGAAAAAGGCCCGGGTTCCGCCAATTGTAAAAACAAAAGACGGACAAAAATGTGTTCTGGCCGGAGGAAAGATTTGGTTTGTCGCTGAATGGATTGATTCACTCACCCCGGCTCCGCCGGATTTGGAAGGGGCCAAACAACTCTGCTACGGACTCGGTGAGTTCCACCGGTTAAGCAAAAACTACCAAGCCCCCTTAAACGCTGAGATTGCTTCACGGGTCCGTAAATGGGAGAAAACCTATCAAAAAATGCTGATGAAAATGGACTGGTTTCGAAATATAGCCAAGGCATACAATGACATGCCTGCAAGTGAACCCTTATTACAGGCAGTTGAACTATTTGAACCTCATGCCAAAGCGGCTCTTGAAAAATTGCAAAATTCCCCTTATCGAAAACTTTTACAATATGAAGATTCACATTGGGGACTCGTCCACCAGGATTACGGCTGGTCCAACGGACAATTGGGCAAAGGCGGCGTATGGATTATTGACCTTGACGGCGTTTCTTATGATCTGCCTGTCCGTGATTTGAGAAAACTAATTTCCGGAATTATGCTTGATTCATTAAACTGGAATACCGATTGGTTAAGGGAATTAATCAGAGCGTATCATGAAGCCAACCCATTAAGCAAAGAACTGTATGAAATGCTGATGATTGAATTTTCACTTCCAAATGAATTTTACCGGAATGTAAAGGAATTGGGTTATAACCCGGAATTGTTTTTAAACGAAAGTACTGCCGCAATGATTGAACAAATTATCCAGCAAGACAAAACAAAATGGCCTGCTTTGAAAGAAATTGCCAATGACTGGAAGGACGTGAAAACATCAAAATGAGAGTACTGATGATCTGTACGGAAAAACTTCCCGTTCCGGCCGTTAAAGGCGGAGCGATACAAACTTATATCTCCGGTGTTCTGCCCCATTTAAGCTTCTATCATGAAATAACCGTACTCGGCATCGAAGATCCTTCCTTAGAAAAGGATGAAATCCGTGATAATGTCCGTTATGTAAGAATACCCGGAAAGATTTTTGATTTGTACAAGGAAGGAGTCATAAAATTTCTTGAAAACCATCCTGATTCCTTCGATATTATTCATATTTTTAATCGTCCCCGCCTTGTTCTTCCCGTCCGTTCTCTGGCAACAAACGCAAGAATCATTCTCAGTATGCACAATGATATGTTCCATTCGGAAAAAATCCCCGCCGACGAGGCATGCCAAGTTATTGAGGAAGTCGAAAGTATCATTACCGTCAGCGATTATGTCGGCTATGAAATTAAGGCCCTCTTCCCACAGGCTGCAACAAAATTAAACACGATCTATTCCGGCGTCGATACGGAACGCTTCCTGCCGGGAAACGATGCCAGGATGGAAAACACCCGCAAAAAAGTAAGAAAGGATTATGGACTGGAAAATAAGACAGTGCTCCTTTTTGCAGGAAGACTATCAAATAATAAAGGTGCCGACCGCTTAATAAGGGCGTTGCCTATACTTGCAAAAAAATTTAAAAATTTAGCCTTGGTACTGGTCGGAAGCAACTGGTTCAGCGAAAATCATGTGACTGATTTCGTCGCCTATATCCGTGCACTCGCCAAAAGGCAAGCAGTACCGGTCATTACAACCGGATTTGTTCATCCGGATGAAATTCAAAATTGGTACGCTGCCGCAGACCTGTTTATTTGTTCTTCAGTATGGCAAGAACCGCTTGCAAGAGTTCACTATGAAGCGATGGCCGCCGGTTTGCCGATTGTGACAACGGCCAGGGGAGGAAATCCTGAAGTAATAATTGAAGGAGAAAACGGACTGATTGTCAGAGACCCGGAAAATCCGGAAAGCTTTGCAAAAGCTATCTCACAAATATTGAGCGATAAAACATTAATGAAAAAAATGGGAGAAAACAGCCGGAAGCTCGCCGTCTCCCTGTATAAATGGGAACGGGTTGCAGAAGACATCCTCTCCGTTTGGGAATAAGCCGAATTTGCATGAATACAAGTTTTAAGAAAGAACATCCGCAAGAATTCCCTTATCTTGCTCTGCTTTCAGGAAGGCTCGTCTAGTATGCAGCGTCAAATATAGACGGGCCTGTTTATTAACATATACGAAAAAACACCGGCGTAAGCAGTTTATTCGGAACCCGGGTCTCAACAAAAAAGAAGCGGGTCATCTTCCCGCTCCTTATTGTTGCAGAGAACGCGTATCCAGCTGTTACGAAGCAAAATACTCAGCCAACCGGGCTTTTGCCAGAGGTATAAAATAAAGGGAACCGGTGATAACGAGCATATCTCCCCCGCTCATTCCTTCAACGGCTTCCGTTAACGCCTGCCTCCAATCACCGGCAACTATTTTCTTATCTGCATGACTGTACCGGAACAATTCTTCGGCTTTGGCCGCCCTTGGAAAATCAAAACTTGTGAAAATGATCTCATCGGCAATTTCGTCAAGGCGGCGAACCATGCCGTCTAATTTTTTATCATGCAGGGCAGCAAAAATAACTTTAATTTTTTTATCGGAATATCGTGTCTTTAATTCATCAGTGAGAGCTGTAATGCCTTCTTCATTATGAGCCCCGTCTATAACAATCAGCGGTGAAGCAGAAACGGTCTCAAACCTTCCCGGCCAATAAGCTTTTTCCAGTCCTGTCCGGATATGCTCTTCTTCAATATAGAATGCAAATAACTTATTTAAAAAGATCGCTCCCATCACCGCCAAAGCGGCATTTTCTGTTTGATGGCGGCCTTTCATTGAAATCTTCAAATCATCAAAGGATTGGAAGATGGACTCAAAGGAGAAGCACTCGCCATCCGGTTGCGGCCGATGATCTTTTATGCGGAATTCACGGTCTGCCAAATACACCGGCGCTCTTTTTTCCTTTGCTTTCTCTTCAAAAACCTTCAATGCTTCAGGTTGCTTTACCGCAGTTATAAGTGACACGCTGCTTTTAATAATTCCCGCTTTTTCAGCAGCAATTTCCTCATAAGTTTCCCCTAATAAATTTGTATGATCTTTTCCAATATTTGTAATAATAATCAAAATCGGATAGAGAACATTCGTGGAATCCAGTCTGCCGCCGAGCCCCACCTCATATAAAACAATGTCAACGGGGTTTTTGAAGGCAAAATAGTAAATGGACATCGCAGTGATGACTTCAAACTCTGTCGGTCCGCCAAGCTCGCTCTCATCCAATTCATCGCAAAGCGGCTTGATGATATTTGTTAATTCAACAAGTTCATCATCGCTAATCGGTTCTCCGTTTATGCTGATTCGTTCATTAAACGTTTCAAAATATGGCGAAGTAAACGTGCCGACTTTATATTCCGCTTCCTGAAGGATTTGCCGCAAATAAGCGATCGTCGACCCTTTCCCGTTTGTGCCTCCGACATGAATGACTCTTACATTTCTCTCCGGATGCCCGAGCTTTTCCATAAGCCACTCCATTCTTTTCAATCCGGGCTTGATCCCAAGGCTCAGTCGGGAATGAATCCATTGAAGCGCTTCTTGATAGCTTTCTATTTTCATCTCTTCCCCACCCCTATATTTTTTGCAAAGTTTAAGAGCCGCCTGAAAAAGAAGCCGGCTCCGCGAAAATAATACAGCGAATTAGATGTATCAACCGGAGCCGGGAGCAAACCGGCTCCATGAAATTAAACAATTTATGCTCCTTTTCCTCCTGTAAGTTCTCTTAACCGTTCTTCGACAAGGGCTCTTTTTTCCAAGTAATCCTTTTCCTTCGCCCGTTCCCCTGCAATAATCTTTTCAGGAGCTTTTTGAATAAAACTTTCATTGCTTAATTTTTTCTGCACCCGCTCCACTTCTTTGTTCAGCTTTTCCAGTTCTTTCCGTAGACGGGACACTTCCTCTTCAATATTGATTAAACCTTCAAGCGGTAGGAAAATTTCTGCCCCGGAAACAACAGCTGTCATTGCCTTATCAGGAACGGCTATATCCTTGCCGATGAGGAGTTCTTCCGGATTACAGAAACGCTCCAGGTAAGAACGGTTATTTTCCAAAGTGCCAAGGACAGAGTCATCCTTTACCTTAACGAGCATTTTAATTTTCTTGCTTAATGGTGTATTTACTTCTGCGCGAATATTGCGGACTGCCCGGATGGTTTCAACGAGAAGCTTCATATCCGCGGCAGCCTGATGGTCAGATAATGACTCATCAACTTCCGGCCACTTGGCAACAGTAATCGATTCCCCTTCATGCGGAAGGTTTTGCCAGATCTCTTCCGTAATGAATGGCATGAACGGATGAAGCAAACGCAGCGTTTGGTCAAGTACATAAGCAAGAACAGATCTTGTTGTTTTCTTCGCCTCCTCATCATCACCATAGAGCGGAAGTTTGGCCATTTCAATATACCAGTCGCAGAAGTCATCCCAAATAAAGTTGTAAAGAACCCGGCCCACTTCTCCGAATTCATAGCGCTCCGAAAGTCTCGTAACTGTTTCAATCGTTTCGTTTAACCTTGTCAAAATCCATTTATCAGCAACAGTCTTCTCACCGCTGAAATCAATTTCTTCATATTTCAGACCATTCATATTCATTAAGGCAAATCGGGAAGCATTCCAAATTTTATTGGCAAAGTTCCAGACAGCTTCCACCTTTTCCGTGCTGAAACGGAGATCCTGCCCCGGTGACGTTCCCGTTGTCAGGAAATAGCGCAAAGAGTCTGCCCCGTATTTGTCAATGACATCCATCGGATCGACTCCGTTGCCCAGTGATTTACTCATTTTTCTGCCCAGTTCATCTCTTACCAGCCCGTGGATCAACACATCTTTAAACGGACGCTGGCCGGTAAATTCAAGGCCCTGGAAAATCATCCGGGATACCCAGAAGAAAATAATGTCATAGCCGGTCACAAGCGCATCGGTCGGATAATATCTTTTATAATCATGTGCATCCGTATCAGGCCAGCCCATCGTTGAAAACGGCCATAATGCAGAACTGAACCATGTATCGAGAACATCGGGGTCTTGCTCCCAATTTTCAATGTCTGCCGGCGGCTGATGGTCCACATAGATCTCACCCGTTTCTTTATGATACCAGGCCGGAATCCGGTGTCCCCACCAAAGCTGACGGGAAATACACCAGTCACGGATATTTTCCATCCAGTGAAGATAAGTTTTTTCAAAGCGCTCAGGAACAAATCTGACCTTTTTCCCGTCATCCTTCTGCAAAGCAATCGCTGCTTCGGCAAGAGGCTTCATTTTTACAAACCACTGTGTGGACAAATAAGGCTCAACCACTGCCCCGCTCCGTTCAGAGTGCCCGACGGAATGGAGATGGTCTTCAATTTTAAAGAGAACCCCTTGTTCCTGAAGATCTTTAACAATTTGTTTCCGGCATTCAAACCGATCCATACCCTGATATTTGCCGGCATTTTCATTCATTGTTCCGTCTTCATTCATGACAAGAACCCGCTCCAAATTATGGCGGTTGCCCACTTCAAAGTCATTCGGATCATGGGCCGGAGTAATTTTTACTGCTCCGGAACCAAATTCCATATCTACATACTCATCAGCAATGATCGGAATTTCCCGGCCGATAATCGGCAGAATGACTGTTTTTCCAATTAAATGCTTGTAGCGCTCGTCATCAGGGTGCACGGCAACAGCAGTATCTCCGAGCATCGTTTCCGGACGGGTGGTGGCAATTTCAATGTGTCCGGAATCGTCAGCCAACGGATAACGCATATGATAGAAGTGCCCCTGAACATCCTTATAAACAACCTCAATATCTGATAAAGCTGTTTTAGTGACAGGGTCCCAGTTAATAATATATTCTCCCCTGTAAATTAACCCTTTCCGGTAGAGAGAGACAAACACTTCACGAACTGCTTTGGACAGTCCTTCATCAAGGGTGAACCGCTCGCGGCGGTAATCCAGACCGAGACCAAGCTTCGCCCATTGCTCGCGGATATGGGAGGCATATTCCTCTTTCCATTTCCATGTCTCCTCCAGGAATTTCTCACGTCCTAAATCATAGCGGCTTTTCCCTTCCTGACGGAGTTTCTCCTCCACCTTTGCCTGCGTGGCAATACCGGCATGGTCCATACCCGGAAGCCATAAAACATCATACCCCTGCATCCTTTTCATGCGGGTCAGAATATCTTGAAGTGCCGTATCCCATGCATGACCCAGGTGAAGCTTGCCGGTAACGTTCGGCGGGGGAATAACAATCGTATAAGGCTGTTTTTCCTCATCATCACTCGTTTCAAAAAATTTCCCTTTCAGCCACCATTCGTAGCGGCCTTTCTCAACAGACTTATGATCGTATTTTGCGGGCATTGTTATTTCATTTGACACTTGACAACTTCCTTTCTCATTTTTGTATCCCATGCAAACGTTTATTGCTGTATTTCAATTGCTTATGTAAACGGCAGGAAAAGGTTCCGGAATTTCCATGCACTGCCGATTCTGCAAACCTGAACAAAATCCGCCGGAAAAATAAAAAACCACCCGTCATAAAAGGACGAATGGAATTTAATCGCGGTACCACCTTTTTTCCAATTACCTGACAGTCTGTTGATAAAAACTGCCTGAGGAAATTTTTATTTTCATAATTATAAACCCAAATTTCCTGTTTGTAATTGGCACTCATGCGTTAACGGTTTTTCCGTCTTTTACTACTGGAAATCAATTCGTTCATAAAAGAAGCTCGAGGGGGACTTTCCGCCGGACACGCTTAGAAAACCTCTCAGCTGCCGGTTTTCCTCTCTTTAAGCATGCTCACCCATTGTACTTTCCCTGTCATCGCCCTTGTCAATATGATGTTTTAGAATAACTTATTATTATACTACCGAAAACCGCTGACTTTCGTCAATAAGGATAGCCAAATTTACCGCGATTATACCCTGTTTTTACGCTTTTTTCCTGTAATCAAAATGTTTTTAACACAAATGACAGGGAAAATCATAGATTAATAACAGGCAGATACCAATCATAAGGAACTGATCCACGATGAGAAAAAAATACAATCCTTATAAACTACCGTCCTGGTTGTTGTCCTTCCGGAATATTTGCAGACAGTTTATCGTTCCAATTTGCATTTTCCAGGGCATCAGAACACTTTTATTTCCAACTCCCTTTGATATTCTCTGTTTAGCTGTCCTGATTTTGCTTGCACTCGCTTTTCAAATGGAATGGTTATAAAAAGCTGACTCCTGTGCTGCAACACCCGCACAAAACAACGGGATGCAGACTGCGCAGGGAGTCAGCCTTAATATCCTTATTCTGTTATTTCCCTTCCTCAGCCTGTGCTTTTAAAGCCTCTTCCTCCTGTTTCATCCGCTCCCTCTCCACCATTCTCATAATCACGTATTCTGTGTTTTTCAAAAGCCAATAATTTTGCTGCAATTGCTTTACAAACCGGCTTTCATCAGGACGTCGGGTTTTATAATACGTTTCAACGGTACGGATGATCGGCCCTGGCCGGGAGAAATAACTGTGAAAAAGAAGCGTTTCTTCTTCAGTCAGCGGGAAGTATTTTAAATAAGTATAGATCCATTCCACGCATTGGTCGCATTTTTTTGGGAACGTCCTGAGCTTTCTGGACAAAAACGGCAATAGATCGTTTAATGGTGAGCCATGACGGCTCTTTTCAAAATTAATAAAATAGCCGTAACCTTTATCATCATAAACAAAATGTTCCGTGGAAATTTTTCCGTGGGACAAAACAGCCCTTGCCTTTTCTTGATCCTCTGTTTTTTCATACCAGCTTTGAAACTTATCCTTCGCATATTGCCGGGCCCGTTTTATATCAATATAGTACAGACAATATAACAACTCAAAGGGGGACATATAAACCCTGCTCTCGCAATGCTCCAAAAACCCTTCAAGCAACTCTTCTTCCTTCTCCCATTCATAAAGGGTCTTTTCATAATGTCTGACCTTATCTTCTTTATTTACGGAAACCTCCTGCACAGACAGGGCATGAAGCCTGGCCAGCTCCCGAAACATCTGTTCATGCTGCCTGCTGCGATCTTCCTTTGTTTCATTGGAAAGCCAGGGCATCAAATAATATAAATGTTGCTCATAAAGGACTCCAAAACGGCCGTCGAGCGTCGGATACACAGGAACAATGCGGTTATATCCTCTTTGAAACAAATACTGAAGATATCGGATAAAATTTGTTCCTTGATAGGGAGAAATTTTTTTTAATGCAAATACGCCTTTATCTGAAAAAATTTTATAAACCTTGCCGTATTGTTCATAATGGCGCGGTTTGAGGGCAAAATGCCCCAGGATTTTTTTTATTTTCGCCAGCCTTTCATCGTTCATGACATTTCACTTCTTTACTACCTGTAAACGACATGATCCGGAATATACAACACCTGTCCTGAATAAACATCCTGATTCATATCCATATCATTCACCTTTAAAATACTCTGTACAGAAACGTCATAGCGCTCGGCAATAGTTTCAATTGTTTCCCCGTCCTGAACAATACAAACCTTCAGCCTTGTCAGATCATCCTCCTGTTCTTTGCGGGCAAAAAATTCCGCCAGGGAAATCCCTTCTTTTTTGGCTTTCTTCTTTTTAGAAGCCGGCTCTTCCGCCTGAGCAGTTAAATTTTCTTTCCCGGTCACATCCTCCTCATCATCATACTCAACTTCGTCATCAAATTCATCAGACTGCTCTGCTTCTCTCGCTTCCAATAAAGGCGGACCGGCCTCATTAGTTGAAAACAGCGAAGCAGTCTTCTGTTTTTCCTCACTGCCTGTTGCTGCCTTTTTTAGTTGAAATAAAGGCACTGTATCTTCATCACTGTTATAAGACTTTTCTTCTTTCTGTGCACCACTTGTTTCGTGATCAGGATGAATCATTTTCTCCGGTTCAGGCTGTCTCCGGGCAGAGACTGTAAACGGAACGAATAAGTCGTTTTCCTTTTCCCCTACTGAGCTTATCAAAGGTTTGATTTCGTCATTTTCCAAGCCGTCCGGTGTCCCGGCTTCTTCAAAATGAAGGGGTCGAATCCATTCTCCCTGGTTTTCCGGGTCCCCGCTTTCCCCGTCCTTGGCTTCGCCTTCGTAAAGACCGCTAATCGTCAAATCAGCAACCAGTTTCAGACAGCTTCTTTCAGGAAGATGATAATCGAAGGAGTCTATCACTACTTCAATTTCATCAATATTTTTGACCCGGTCAACCGGAATCGTGATGTCAACGGGAAATTGATGTATAAATTCAAAAACATCATCTTCGCGATGTTCAACAATTTGTACAAACTTTGGAGAGGACGGAACTTCCTCTTCCGCATCCCCGGTTTGATCCTTTCGATATTCACCGGATAACTGTAAAAAGCCTTCAATCGTTACATACTGATCATCTTCATGAATGGTGATATCCGGATCAAGTGAGATTGAGATCAGTTCCGAAACTTCCTGTCCTTTTTGAAACCATACCGATTCCTCAAGGGAAAATCGTAATCCGGATTCATTTCCTTCAGGCAAGGCGATTCCTCCTTTCGTTTCCCATTCGAAAAAATCACTAAGTCTATATCACCATATGAATTTTTGCCATTTTTTATGATAAAAACGGAAATGCATTTTCCCCAAAGAGGCGGTTTTGTGAAAGGAATTTGAAGAGGAAGATTCAAGAAATGGGCATAAAAAAAGAAGCCAAACCGGGAAGCAACCGGCTGTCTTCCGGTTCCTCCCCTGAACGGCCTCCTTTTCCATTCAAAAACAGAAATTGAAAAATATTATTTAAGCTTTGAAAAAGCAATTTCCACTGCTGCAATAGTTTTTTCAATATCTTCATCGGTATGTGCAGTGGAAAGGAACAATCCTTCAAATTGCGAAGGCGGTAGAAAGACACCCTGATTGGCCATTTCCCGATAATATTCTGCAAAGAATTTCAAGTTGGAAGTTTTGGCTGTTTCATAATTAATTACTTTTTCACCTGTAAAGAAGAAACCGATCATCGATCCGGCACGGTTCACAGTAACAGGAACACCGTATTTCTTTGCAGCCGCTTCAATACCTTCTGTGAGTCTGTCTGCCTTTCTTGCAAATTCTTTATACGTCTCAGGAGTCAACTGGGAAATAGTTTCATATCCTGCAGTCATCGCCAACGGATTTCCGGACAGTGTTCCCGCCTGATAAACGGGTCCGCTCGGAGCAACCATTTCCATAATGTCAGCACGGCCGCCGTATGCACCAACAGGGAGGCCTCCCCCGATAACTTTCCCGAGACAAGTGAGGTCAGGAGTAACATTAAAATATCCCTGGGCACAATGATAATCGACACGGAATCCGGTCATTACTTCATCAAAAATCAGCAGGGAACCATATTGTTTCGTAATTTCCCTCAGTCCTTCCAAGAATCCCGGAAGCGGAGGAACAACCCCCATATTGCCTGCCACGGGCTCTACAATTACACAAGCGATATCTTCGCCGTAGTGCTCGAAGGCATATTTAACTCCTTCCAAATCGTTATATGCAACGGTAATAGTGTTTTTCGCCACTCCCTCCGGCACTCCCGGGCTGTCCGGAAGACCGAGGGTGGCCACTCCGGAACCGGCTTTAATTAATAAAGAATCGCCGTGCCCATGATAACAGCCTTCAAATTTAAGAATCTTATTCCTTCCTGTGTAGCCCCGCGCCAAACGGAGGGCACTCATCGTTGCTTCCGTTCCGGATGATACCATGCGGATTATTTCAATTGAAGGCACCCGTTCTTTAACGAGGTTGGCCAGTTTGTTTTCAATCAATGTCGGAGCGCCGAAGCTTGTTCCATTTTCAACGACATTTTTTAAAGCTTCCACAACCTTTTCATTGGCATGCCCGAGAATTAACGGGCCCCAGGAGAGCACATAATCAATATACTCATTTCCGTCAATATCGTATATTTTTGAGCCTTTTCCCCGCTCCATAAAAATCGGGTCCATATTTACTGATTTAAATGCGCGGACGGGACTGTTCACTCCGCCCGGCATTAATTTTACCGCTTCTTTATAGGCTTCGATCGACTTTTCATAAGAACGCATTGTTATCCCTCATTCCATTTTCTTTCATGGCATATGTACTTGCCTGCCTTGTACAAAGAATCCATATTCCTTTTGGCAGAAAATCCTGACACTTTTTTTGACAAAGAAGCCATTAATAGAGTTGCCCCGATTAATGGCTTTGTATTTATTACGTAATCAGCCGCCCGGCTTAAAAATAACCACGCTATCAAACAGGTTGGACATATTTAAATCCGGTTATTCAATTTTCCTTTAACCATCTGGCTGCATCTTTTGCATGGTAAGTGATAATTAAATCAGCACCGGCTCTTTTCATACCGGTCAGCATTTCCATAACCACCGCTTTTTCATCAATCCAGCCGTTTTGTGCCGCGGCTTTTACCATTGAATATTCGCCGCTGACATTATACACAACAACGGGCAAATGAAAATGGTTTTTCACATCACGGACAATGTCCAAATATGGAAGTCCCGGTTTAACCATTAAGAAGTCTGCGCCTTCCTTCACATCCGACTCGGCTTCCCTGAATGCCTCTAAGCGGTTGGACGGATCCATCTGATAAGATTTGCGATCTCCAAACTGAGGAGCACTTTCCGCGGCATCCCGGAACGGTCCGTAGAATGCAGAAGCGTACTTAATCGCATAAGACATAATCGGAACATGCTCAAAGCCTGCCTCATCAAGTCCGGCACGGATCGCAGCCACAAAGCCGTCCATCATATTCGACGGAGCGATGATATCTGCCCCCGCCTTTGCCTGACTGACAGCCGCATCAACCAGCAATTTTAGCGAAGGATCATTCAGTACATCACCGTTTTCAATCACTCCGCAATGACCATGACTTGTATATTCACATAGACAAGTATCTGCAATCACCAGCAAATCCGGATGCCGTTCCTTGATTAAACGGGTTGCTTCTTGTACAATACCGTGTTCATGATAGGCACCGGAGCCGACTTCATCCTTTTCGAGGGGAATTCCAAACAAAAGAACAGCCTTAATTCCCAGGGAAACAACTTCGTCTATTTCCGGCTGCAATTGATCCAGGGATAATTGGAAGACTCCAGGCATGGAGGAAACTTCATTTCTTATATTTTTGCCTTCCGCTACAAACATAGGATAAATTAAATCTTCCAAATGCAAATAATTCTCGCGGACGATTGAGCGCATGGCAGCCGATTGTCTTAACCGGCGATGACGGGCAAATTCTAATTGTTTCATAAAAAAACCTCCATTTTCATGATTAATCGTTTTGAGGCTTGAGTTTACTTGAATCCCATTTAATGGTTGCAACAACTGCTTGGTTTTCCAAATTCTATTGTACTGCTATTTTTTCAGAAAAGAAATGACAGCATCGATTAATTTTGGGACAGTATAAACGTCAGGCATTACATTTACTTTAAGCCCGTGCTTTTCTGCTCTTTGCCTGGCTATCGGACCGATACAGGCAATTACGCAATCACGAATGTTTTCCCGGAGCCCGTATTCATCAACGACACTCATAAAATGATCGACGGTCGACGGGCTTGTAAAACATAAAATATCCAGCCGCTGCGACTTAAGAGTTTCTAAAAGTTCTTTGCGGCTTTCCCCGGGAAAATAAGTCTCGTAAATCGTGATCTCATCGGCAATAACTCCTTTTTCCCTGAGGGAGGAGGCGATCACATCCCTGGCAAGATTCCCTTTTGGGATTAAGACCTTTTCACCGCTGCCGACCATTGGAAGAAACTCTTTAACAAATCCTTCGGCAACATATTCAGTGGGAATAAATTGCACATGGATCCCCTTTTCCTCAAGTGCTTTTGCAGTTTTTTCACCAATTGCCGCCACCCTGGCCCGGATTTTTTTCTGTTCCGGAAGAATGGCAAAAAAGGTTTCAACAGTGGTATTACTCGTAAAAATAAGCCAATCATAGCTGTCCAGCTTTTCCAAAAGCTCCTTCAGCCGTGCCCCGTCTTGCACGGGCTGAAAAGCGAGGAGAGGAATGGCCACCGGCACCCCGCCGTATTTTTTTACAAGGCCGGCAAATGATTGGCCCTGTTTCTTTCCCCGCGGAATAAAAACCTTTTTGCCCTGTAACGGTGAATCGGAGTTCATCGGCCATCGTTCCCCTCATTCGCTTGCCTGATCAATTCACCGGCTCCTTTTTCCAACAGATTTTCAGCCACAAGGACGCCAAGACTTTGCGCATCCGTTCCTGTTTGTTCCTCTTTTAAAATCGTTTTTCCATCCGTAGAAGCTACCAAACCGGTCAGGACAATCTCCCCATTCTCATTCAAACGTGCATAGCCTGCAATCGGTACCTGACAGCCGCCTTCCAAACGGTGCAAAAAGGCCCGCTCTGCCGTAACGGCTTGTTTGGCCTCCTGGCATTCGAAATTCTTAAGAAGACCAAGAACCTCTTCGTCATCTTCACGGCATTCAATCGCCAGAGCCCCCTGGCCAACGGCAGGCAAACAGATTTCCGGCTCCAGAAATTCCGTTACGATCTCTTCTGACCAACCCATACGCAAAAGTCCGGCTGCTGCTAAAATGATCGCATCATAATCTTCCGTTTCCAGTTTTGCTAATCTTGTATCAATATTGCCCCGAATCCACTTGATTTCCAAATCAGGCCGTATAGCCAAAATTTGCGCACCGCGCCGCAGACTGCTTGTGCCGATCTTTGCTCCGGCAGGCAAATCCATTAATGGGATACCGCTTTTAGAAATAAAAGCATCTCTGTGATCCTTCCGGGCCGGTATACACCCGATTGTTAAACCTTCCGGAAGAACAGCCGGCATATCTTTCATACTGTGTACAGCAAGGTCAATTTCCTTATCCAGCATTTTCTGCTCAATTTCTTTCACAAATAATCCTTTTCCGCCCACTTTGGAAAGAGTCACATCAAGAATGCGATCTCCTTTTGTTACGACTTCAAGGATTTCAAATTCAACAGATGGATCCAACTTTTTTAATTCATTAATAACCCAATTTGTCTGGGTAAGAGCCAGTTTGCTTCTTCTTGAACCAACAATTAATTTTCTCATGACGGCCTCCTCAATTTAACTCTCTAAGATGAAAATCCCCCATAGCGCAGGGGAAGAATGAATGAATACCATAAATGAAAACCGGATAACTTGCCAAATACAAAAAAATTTATGAGTACAATCAGGAATGAAGCAACATTCCACATCGCAAGTGTTCTTCCTTGCAATCCTTTCTTAACCTTTAAATAAAGAAAGATGCTGTATACCGCTAAGACGATGAAAGAACCGACAATTTTCGCATCATACCAAGAAACGTCCGGAATTTTTAAATATGCCCACTGTGTGCCGAGAATAAGAGAAAGCAGCAAAAGAGGCACGCCGATACAATTCAGAATATAAGCCATTTTTTCCAGCATGGAAAGATCGGCGATCCGAATCAATATGGTTCCCCACTTCTTGCGCTTCAGCAAATCATATTGAATCAAATATAAACAAGAAAAAACAAATGATACTGCAAAAGCACCGTACGACATAATCGCAAACGTAATATGTATAAGCAACAGTTCCGAAATGAGATGGTCACTCATACCCGCCGGCCCGAATTCGAGCGGGGTAAACGTATGCATGACCATAAACCCGAAGCCGATTACATTGGTAAAAAAAACGATAAAATCAACCTTTAACCAGCGGTTGATTCCTAGAGACAGGGTGATTAGCACCCAGACATAAAAATATAATCCTTCAATAACGGTAAGTACGGGAAATCTGCCGACTCTTAACATATAGACGATTAAAAAAACCGTTTGCAAGAGCCATACAAACGCGAGTAACCAGAAAGCAACCTGGTTTGCTTTCCGGTTTCTGTGCAAAAAATCAATAAAATATAAAAGTACACTCAAGGCATACACGAGCACGGTTAGCTCGCGCAGCCTTGATATAAAGAGTTCAGACATAGGCTTAAACCTCACTACAGCTTAGATAAAAGCTTGCGAAGGCTGGACCGCTTTCTTCCCTGTGTCGGTTGTCCTTAATTTCTTTTGCTGTTCCACCTGTTGTTCAATATTAAATATTTTAATAAATAACTCAAGAGATTCTTCGGCATTTTTTTCAGCGGCTAATTCTTTTACTTGTAATATCGGATCCCGCAGCATTTGATTGATAATGCTCTTTGTGTGTTTACTCAAGACCTTTTTCTCCCGTTCCGTCAAATCGGGCAGTTTTCTCTCGATACTCTTCATTGTTTCAGCCTGGATGGCCAAAGCTTTTTCCCTTAAAGCAGAAATAACGGGAACAACACCGAGCATATTCAGCCACCGGTTAAACTCCAGAACACCTTCTTCAATCATCACGGCAATTTTTTCAGCGGCTTTTTTCCGTTCTTGTAAATTGGCCTCAACAATTCCTTCAAGGTCATCTATATCATACAGGAAAACGTTATCAATTTCTCCAATTGCAGGATCAAGATCACGGGGAACAGCAATATCAACCATAAATAACGGTTTACCTTTCCGGCTTTTCTCCACTTTTTCCATCATTTCCTTTGTAATGATGAAATCAGAAGCACCGGTGGAGCTGATCAAAATATCCACTTCACCCAGAACAGTTTCTAAATCATCAATTGACCTTGCTTCTCCGGAAAAACGGTTTGCCAAATATTCCGCCTTTTTAAAAGTGCGATTAATCACTGTTACTTTTGTCGCACCGTTCCCGTGGAGATTTTGAATGGCCAGTTGTCCCATTTTTCCGGCGCCGAGAATAAGCACATGCTTTCCTTGCAAGGATCCAAAAATTTTCTTCGCCAGTTCAACAGCTGCATAACTTACCGAAACAGCATTGGCCCCGATGTCAGTTTCTGAATGGGCCCGTTTAGCCAGAGTAATTGCTTGTTTAAACAATTGGTTTAAAACAGTGCCGGTGCAACCTTCCTCTTGCGCCTGGAGGAAACTTGAACGGACTTGTCCCAATATTTGCGTTTCGCCGAGAATCATCGAATTTAAACCGCAAGCAACATGAAACAGGTGATCAATCGCCTCATCCTGTTCGAAAAATAACAGATAAGGGGAAAATTTCTCCGTTTCAATATTAAACCATTCAGATAAAAACTGTTTAATATAATAGCGTCCGGTATGAAGTTGATCAACTACCGCATATATTTCTGTGCGGTTGCATGTAGAAATAATGACATTTTCTAATATACTTTTCTTCCCCTTAAGCACCAACAGTGCATCACTTAACTGTGACGGCTGAAAAGACAGCTTTTCACGGATTTCCACTGGGGCGGTTTTATAATTGAGACTGACTGCCAAAATATGCATAACGAAAAGTAACCCCCTATTTGTTAGGCAGAATTCACTAAAACCATTATAGCATTAATGAATTTTATTTATTTACAAAATTGTGAACATATAATGAAAGTGTATGATATGATATGATCAACAGGATAAGAAAAAAGACGGGCTTGCTTATAATCAATAAAGCCTTTTTTTGGTTATATATGCAATTTAATGGCGATTCAGGATGCGTTTCTCACCCCGGTTTATACATAATGTCAGGAGAATCAGAAAATACCGCAGATTTCGATAAAAACTATTTTGATAAAAACTTTTTTTTTGTACAATTAAAATATTATGATTACAGTTGTTTATGGGATGTGGTGAGCTATAATGAAAAAGAAACTTTTTCCCGGTGCTGTATTAATTGGCTTTGGAACTTATTTTTTTATGCAGCAATCTCAAATTACTCCTTTTGAAGGATTTTATGCCTGGCCCACTCTTCTTATCATTGTCGGAATTTCCTTTTTATTTCAAGGGTACGGCGCAAAGGACAATGCATCAATTCTGCCGGGAATTATTTTAACCGGATTGGGACTTCATTTTCATATTGAAGACAGGTTCGACTCCTGGCCTGATGATATCGGCATATTTATCCTGATTATTTCTGTCGGATTTTTTCTGTATTATCAAAAGACCAAAGAGGGTTTACTTCAGGGACTGTTATTTTTTAGCATTGCCATTCTTCTCATGTTTTATGAACAAGTTACGGCATGGCTTGGGCTGTTAGAGAATAACGCTGCGACCCTGTGGAAATTCTGGCCGGTTGTACTGGTTGGATTTGGACTTTATTTATTTCTCGCAACAAAGAAAAAAGAGTAATTCTTTTACAGGTCAAGATTTCTGTTATTGCCGGTTGTAAATACATTATATAAGATGAACAGCAAAATTTCTTTCCTTTTGCTGAACTTCCAAAAAAAGGGCGTCGGACTTCATGTCAGAACTACACTCCCCATGACGGGTATAACATGAAGCCTGCGTCGCCCCTTACAAATTATTATAATGTCAAGAATTTTCCCAAAGCACTCCAAGCCTTGTCTTTGCCTTCGCCAGTTTCGGAACTGAAAAGAATGAGTTCATCGCCCTTCTCAACATTCAATGTTTCCCAGTGAACTTTCAAATGTTTCTGCCACTTTCCCTTCGGTATTTTATCGGCTTTCGTTGCAATAATAATACAGGGAATCTGATAATGTTTCAAAAAATCATACATCATCACATCATCGTCTGTCGGCGGATGACGAAGATCAACTATCAAGAGAACAGCTTTCAGTTGTTCTCTTCCTGTTAAATATCCTTCTATCAACTTTCCCCATGCTTCCCGTTCCTTTTTAGAAACTTTTGCATATCCATATCCGGGAACATCTACGAAATAAAACTGTTCATTAATTAAGTAAAAATTCAACGTTTGCGTTTTTCCCGGGTTGGAAGATGTACGGGCAAGATTTTTTCTGTTCAGCATCTTATTGATAAAGGATGATTTTCCGACATTTGAACGCCCGGCCAAAGCAAATTCCGGCAATCCTCCATCCGGATACTGATTCGGCTTCACGGCGCTGATTACAAACTCTGAACTGGTAATCTTCAAGTGTTCACACCATCTTTCAAAGCATGTGCCAACACTTCATCCACCTCGGACACAAGGACAAATTCAAGCTCTTCACGGACACTTTCCGGAATATCATCAATATCCTTTTCATTGTCCTTTGGAAGAATAATCTTCTTTAAACCGGCCCGGTGCGCACCCAACGATTTTTCCTTTAATCCGCCAATCGGAAGCACCCTGCCACGGAGCGTAATTTCTCCGGTCATGCCTACCTCCCTGCGAACCGGTATTCCGGTCAACGCGGAAACCAGCGCGGAGGCTATCGTAATCCCTGCTGACGGTCCATCTTTCGGCACGGCTCCTTCAGGCACATGAATATGGATATCAGTCTTTTCATAAAAGTCCGGTTCAATATTCAGTTCAACCGCCTTAGAACGTACATAGGTAAATGCTGCCTGGGCAGATTCTTTCATAACCTCTCCCAATTTACCCGTTAAAACCAGCTTTCCTTTCCCGGGTGTAAGGGAAACTTCTATTTGCAGTGTATCTCCGCCTACAGCCGTATAAGCGAGGCCTGTAGCCACTCCGACCTGGTCCTGTGTTTCGGCCTGTCCATAGCGGAAGAGGGGTTTTCCCAGAAACTCTTCAACATTATTTTCTGTGACAACAACTTTTTTCTTTTCATTTGAGACAATAATTCTCGCCGTTTTTCTGCAAATGGACGCCAACTGTCTCTCGAGTCCGCGTACACCGGCTTCTCTTGTGTAATAACGGACTATGCGCTTAATGGCATCTTCTCTGATTTGCAGTTGCGCACCTGTCATCCCGTGCTCCTTTATTTGTTTCGGAAGCAAATGATCTTTGGCTATATGAATTTTTTCAATTTCTGTATAGCCGGGGATGGAAATAATCTCCATCCGATCCCGCAATGGCCCCGGTATTGTGGCTAAATTGTTGGCTGTGGCAATGAACATTACCTTGGACAGATCATATGTTTCCTCAATATAGTGATCACTGAAGGAATTGTTTTGCTCCGGATCAAGAACTTCAAGGAGCGCCGCAGCAGGATCTCCGCGAAAATCATTAGACATCTTATCAATTTCATCCAACAGGAAGACAGGATTGATCGTCCCGGCCTTTTTCATTCCCTGAATGATCCGGCCCGGCATCGCACCAACGTATGTTCTTCTGTGGCCGCGTATTTCAGACTCATCACGGACACCGCCAAGCGAGATCCTGACAAATTTCCTGTTCAAAGATCTGGCGATGGAGCGGGCAAGGCTTGTTTTTCCCACGCCGGGAGGACCTACTAGACAAAGAATCGGACCTTTTAACGCATTCGTCAGTTTTTGAACTGCCAGGTATTCAAGTACCCTTTCCTTTACTTTATCCAGTCCGTAGTGATCTTCATTCAAAATCCGCTCTGCTTTTTGAATATCCAAATCATCTTCCGTTGCATTTGTCCACGGAAGAGAAATCAGCCATTCGATATAGTTTCTGATAACCGAACTCTCTGCAGATGTCGAAGGGATCTTTTCATAACGTTCCAATTCCTTCAAAGCTACCTTTTTCACTTGTTCGGTCATGCCGGCTTTTTCTATTTTCTCCATTAAATCGGCCACTTCACCGGACTTACCTTCTTTATCGCCGAGTTCTTTCTGAATGGCTTTCATTTGTTCACGGAGATAGTATTCCTTTTGCGTTCTCTCCATTGATTTTTTAACCCGCTGGCCAATCTTTTTTTCCAAATGAAGAACTTCTTTTTCGTTATGAATATATTGAATAAGGAGGTTCATTCGCTCCTTTAAGTCAATGGTTTCAAGTATTTCCTGTTTCTCCTTTAATTTAAGGGGCAGGTGTGATGCAATAATATCCGCCATTCTTCCCGGCTCTTCAATATCCGCCACCGTTGAAAACGTCTCCGCTGAAACCTTTTTCGACAACTTTATATACTGCTCAAAATACTCAAGCATCGTTCTCATCAAGGCTTCGTCCTCAAGGTCCTTTGCCGTCCTGTCTTCAAAGGTCCGGACACTGACAGCCTGGTAACCGTCCTCTTCGTAAAAGGATTCAATTTGTGCCCTTACTAAGCCTTCCACCAATACCCGGATCGTACCGTTCGGTAATTTAAGCATCTGCTTGACTTTTGTTAATGTCCCCATCCGGTATACATCTTCTTCCCCCGGTTCATCAACGGAAACATCTTTTTGGGCCGTTAAAAAAATAACACTATCGCCCATCATTGCCTTTTCTAATGCCTGGACTGACTTGCTTCTTCCAACATCCAAATGGAGAACCATCGTCGGAAAAACAAGAAGTCCTCTCAGCGGCAGGAGGGGGACAAAGTCTTTCTTGTTCGACATAACAGGCACACCTCCAATAATCATTTTCTTTCCTCTGACCTGCGGAGGAAAGGATTCGTCGTTTCATTCTAACCCATTTGCAGATACCTGTCTATTTTCATAAATCTTTATCAAAATGTTTTAAATCCCTTTAAACTTTTACGGTTCAAAGACGGTTACAAATTTCACTTATGTATCTTTTTTTAGAAAGTGCTCAGCAGGGTTTTTGCGACAAAATCCATTTTTTAAAAGGATCCTGTCAATTCTTATTATATCACTGAAGAACAGTTACAACAGGTTTAGTATATGCAAAAAGTATTTATTTTTCAGGATTTTCTTTTTCCTTACAGTCCGGCTTTTTATATATCTGCAAAAGCGTCCGGGAGTTATTCTTCCCTTTTCCGCCAGCCGTATTTGACGTGTTCCATGTACTAACTTACAGACAAAAATGTTATCGCCTTTTGCTCATTTATGGTGCAAATAAGAAAAAAACTTCGGTTTCCCGGCAAACCGAAGTATACATAATTCATCAAATACTTTCTTTCTTTTTCATGTCAATTGATGCAGTGATGGCGGCTTGCTGCTTTCCCGGGTATTCCTTTAAAATCGCTGCTTCAAACACTTCCGATAAATGGGTCACCGGAATAATCTCAATGCCCTCTATTTCTTTTAATATCGATTGCAGATTGTCTTTTGGAATAATAACTTTTTTAGCTCCCGCCTTTCTGGCCGCTAATATCTTCGGGTAAACACCGCCTATCGGTTTCACATTTCCGTGAATGCTGATTTCACCGGTCATGGCAACAGCGTGGTCAATTGGACGTTTATATATCGCAGAATAGATTCCCGTTGCCATGGCAATCCCTGCAGAAGGCCCGTCAATGGGGATTCCGCCCGGAAAATTCACATGAATATCGTATTCATCCGCCGGCACACCCATAGATCTGAGCACGGTGATGACATTTTCAATCGAACCTCTTGCCATACTTTTTCTTCTAATCGATTTGCCGCGATCGCCGATGCTTTCTTCTTCAACAATGCCGGTGATATTAATCGTTCCCTTTTCTTTAGCCGGAATGACTGTTACTTCAATTTCCAGCAACGCACCCGTATTCGGACCATAAACAGCAAGACCGTTCACCAGGCCGACAGAGGATTTCGGCATTATTTTCTGATCCATTCTCGGTGTCAACTGGCTGGAATGAACAACCCACTGAATATCCTCATCTTTCAGATATTTCCGATCTTCCTGAATGGCGATTCCGGCAGCTGTTTGAATCAGATTTACCGCTTCCCGTCCGTTGCGGGAATATTTCGCAAGGATTTTTAAACCATTTTCACTGATAGAAAGGTCGATCTTTTCCGTCGCTTTTTTTCCAACCTTAATAATTTCATCCTCCGTTAGCTCCCGGAAGAATACTTCCATGCAACGGGAGCGGATAGCCGGCGGAATTTCACTTGGGGTCCTTGTCGTTGCTCCGATTAGCCGGAAGTCGGCTGGAAGTCCGTTCTTGAAAATATCATGGATATGATTCGGAATTTGCGGATTTTCTTCACTGTAATAGGCACTTTCTAAAAAAACCTTTCTATCCTCAAGCACTTTTAATAATTTATTCATTTGAATGGGATGCAGTTCCCCGATTTCATCAATAAACAGAACCCCGCCATGAGCATTTGTCACCGCTCCCTGCTTCGGCTGGGGAATACCGGCCTGTCCCATCGCTCCGGCTCCTTGATAAATGGGATCATGCACAGAACCGATTAAAGGATCCGCGATCCCTCTTTCATCAAAACGCGCTGTCGTCGCATCCAGTTCAACAAAAACAGCTGAGGGCTGAAAGGGAGATTTCGGGTTCTTTTTTGCTTCCTCAAGAACCAATCTTGCCGCTGCCGTCTTCCCCACTCCGGGAGGACCATAAATAATCACATGTTGCGGATTCGGTCCGCACAGAGCAGCCTTTAACGCTTTAATCCCGTCCTCCTGGCCGACGATATCTTCAAAATTCGTCGGACGCACCTTCTCAGACAGAGGCTCCGTTAAAGAGATCGCCCTCAATCTTTTCAAATGCTCCATTTCCTTTCTGGATTCCCTGTCGATCGATACTTTTTGGCTTCGTTGATTTCTCAATAAATTCCAAAAATAAAGCCCTATAACAATGCCAAAAAATAATTGGACAAATAGGGCAATCCCGGTCCAACTCATTAGCTTCCCTCCTGTGTATCTCCTGTTCACCGTATAAGGCTAGTATCTCCTTTCCAACTTAGTAATAAACCAGTTTTTTTGAAAATGTGTTCATGCTGTTGAGAAACAAAAGGAGGGAGGGAAATTACATGAGGGGGTATTAACAAAACAATCATTACAGCCTGTTTTTGCTTCTTCTGTTGTTGCGCTCTTGATTATTGCGCAGCCTTACATCAATTTTGCCGGCAAACCTCAAAAAATGCGCAACTTTAACTCAGCTTTGATACTGCTTTTCCGCTCTTTTTGGGAATAATTATCGTTCCCTCTTCCGGCAAAAGTGCGAAAAAACCTGCAAAAACAAGAAAGACCGTCTTGAAGGAAAAAGAATCTCCCTTTTAAGACAGTCTCTTATATAGAAATTTATTCGATTTATTTCATCCTGCAGGCGTCATCCATGTATTAAGCAGATGTTTTCCGTTTTTCTTCAATAATTGAACCATCTATAAGAATCAGCTTCGGCATCTTATTTTCTGTTACCGTTTCTTTTGTCACAATACATTTTGCAACATCTTTCCGTGATGGCAAATCATACATAACATCCAGCATAATCTTCTCTATAATGGAGCGGAGACCGCGGGCTCCCGTTCTTCGTTCAATGGCTTTCTTGGCAATTTCCCTCAGGGCATCTTCCTCGAATTCAAGCTCTACATTATCCAGCTCGAGCATTTTTTGATATTGTTTTACCAAAGCGTTTTTAGGCTTCGTCAAAATCTCCACTAATGCATCCTCATCAAGGGGAAGCAGGTTGGCAATAACCGGCAGACGGCCGATAAATTCAGGAATTAGACCGAAATGAAGCAGGTCTTCCGGTAAAACCTTTGAAAGAAGATTTTTATCGTCAACTTCTTCTTTATTATTCAAATTGGAACCAAAACCAATTACCTTCTGGCCGAGACGGCGTTTGATAATCGGTTCAATTCCGTCAAATGCACCGCCGCAAATAAAGAGAATATTCGTTGTATCAATTTGAATAAACTCTTGGTGGGGATGCTTTCTTCCTCCCTGAGGAGGTACGCTGGCAACCGTTCCTTCAAGAATTTTCAAAAGGGCCTGCTGCACACCTTCCCCGGAAACATCTCTGGTAATGGACGGATTTTCTGATTTACGGGCAATCTTATCAATTTCGTCAATATAGATGATTCCTCTTTCAGCTTTATCCACATCATAGTCTGCTGCCTGGATAAGTTTTAGAAGAATATTTTCAACGTCTTCACCAACATACCCGGCTTCGGTTAAAGAAGTCGCATCAGCCATGGCAAACGGAACATTTAAGATTCGGGCCAATGTTTGGGCGAGAAGTGTTTTTCCGCTCCCGGTCGGTCCAATCATGACAATATTACTTTTAGACAGCTCCACATCATCAATTTTACTGTTGGAATTGATTCTTTTGTAATGGTTATAAACAGCCACAGACAAACTCTTCTTTGCCTGATCCTGACCAATCACATACTCATCTAAAATTGCACGGATTTCCTGCGGCTTAGGCACATCTTGAAATTCAATTTCTTCTTCTGTCCCCAGTTCTTCCTCCACAATTTCAGTACATAATTCAATGCACTCATCACATATATATACACCAGGGCCGGCAACCAATTTTCTTACTTGATCCTGTGTTTTTCCGCAAAAGGAACATTTCAATTGGCCTTTTTCATCATTAAATTTAAACATTACATTCACCCCTTGAAAACTTCTTAACGATAGACAACGCTGCGGATCTTATCGAAATTTAATGTAATTAACCACTCAATGCAGGGAATTTTCAAATTGTTATGTATTGCATTGTATCATATCATATGCCGGTTCGGGAAATAATAACTCTTCAAAAAAAGAAAAAGGGCCTCCTTACTCCCATTATAGTCTCAATTATGATTAATATGTACTATTTAGCCTAAACAAAAACATAAACTTACTTAACTGTTATTATGATACGAAAGTCACGATATTTTACACGCCCGTCTTTGGGCATTATAAAATAAATTTTATTATTCCGCCAACCAAATGGATGTGAATATGATTTGATTTTTTCGCTTAATATCATCTTATCAAAACAACTAAAAATTTTATAAAGAATGGCTGCCTCAATGCAGGGACAGATCCCTTTTGAGACAGCCTTTTCTTTATTGACATGAAACAGATATTATTCGTCTTTTTCAGTCTGTTCTTCAGCTACTTCAATAGTTTTGCTGTTTTCAACAAGAAACTCAACAGCTTTTTGAATCTTCAAATCAGCTTTTAACCCATCGAGAGTTCCCATGATGCTCTTAATATTATCAACAGTCATTTTGTACATTTCAGCCATTTTATTTAATTCACGATCGACATCCTCATCAGAAACTTCCAGATTCTCCGCATTTGCGATCGCTTCTAACGTTAAGCTTGTACGGACGCGTTTTTCGGCATTTTCTTTCATTTGTTCACGTAGTTTATCCATATCTTGGCCCGTGAATTGGAAATACAAATCAAGATTCATTCCCTGCATTTGCAGCTGCTGCTCATATTCCCGGACCATATGATCGATTTCGTTTTCAATCATAACTTCAGGAATATCGATTTCGGCATTTTCGGCAGCTTTTTTCACGACGGTATCACGAACCTTGTTTTCAGCCATATTTTTCTTGGTTTCTTCCAGGCGGGTTCTGATTTTTTCTTTTAATTCGTCAAGAGTTTCAGCTTCCTCATCCACATCTTTGGCAAACTCATCATCAAGTTCAGGAAGTTCTCTCGTTTTAATTTCATGAACTTTCACTTTAAATACTGCAGGCTTTCCTGCAAGCTCAGCGGCATGATATTCTTCAGGGAACGTAACATTTACCTCTTTTTCTTCTCCCGGTGAAACACCTACTAATTGATCTTCAAAGCCCGGGATAAATTGGCCTGAACCAAGCTCTAAAGAATAGTTTTCACCTTTGCCGCCTTCAAAGGCTTCTCCGTCCGTGAATCCTTCAAAATCAATAACAACGGTATCACCTTTTTCAGCTTGCCCTTCTTCTTTAACAACCAATTCGGCATAGCGTTGCTGAAGTGTTTTAAGTTCTTGTTCAACATCTTCCTCAGTAACTTCCAGATCCTGTTTTTCTACTTCCAGACCTTTATATTCGCCCAATTTCACTTCAGGCTTAACAGTTACCTTAGCTTTTATAATCATGCTTTTGCCTTTTTCAATTTGTTCAATATCAATTTCCGGATTATCAACAGGCTCAATACCTGTTTCTTTTACAGCTTCGGCATAAGCAGACGGTAAAAGATAATCAACGGCATCCTGATAAAGCACTTCCACTCCAAAACGCTTTTCAAATAAACCGCGGGGTACTTTGCCTTTACGGAATCCCGGTACCGTTACTTCTTTTACCACCTTTTTAAAGGCAAAATCCAAGCCTTCATTTACTTTTTCTGCATCTACTTCAATTGTGAGAACCCCTTGGTTCCCTTCTAATTTTTCCCACTTTGCGGACATTTCATTTTCCCTCCAAAACTCGTTTATCATCCGTTAAAAGTATTTATGAATATGAATTTTATATCGACATATTCAAATTTACTATGTAAATGCCAGAAAGCACATAACAACCACTACATTATATCATAGGTTGAATTTGTTTCAACAGTATGGATTATATAATAGGAAAAGAAATTTTCTCCAGTTCTTGTATAAAACTGTATGCTTTCATTAACTCATCTTCTTCAGTCTTGTATAAAAGTGCCATTTTTTTAAAATCGGTTTCTCCTCCGCTGAAAGAATTCCCTGCTGCATGATAGGCGCCAGCCCAAACAGCAGTATCCATTGGTGTAAAATTAAACGGATAAAGAAGAAACATTTGTCTTTCCAATAATCCTTTTATTTGTGAAAATAAAACGGGATTTTCATTTTCCAGCCTGTTTTTCAGCATCTTTTCAATTTCAAGTTTTTGTTCATTTTCATCCGGAGCAGCGAGATGTGCGGGAATAACTGTCGTTTCTTTTGCAAACTTATGTATAACAAGCTCCCGGTCGTATTCCTGCTCTCTTAAAATACTTAAAAGCATTGTTTTCAAAAACGGATGCCCGCCTGCGTAACAAAGGTATTCCTTAATTTCATCTATATATAGCCTGGCATTTTTATCTGCCAGTTCGGCAATTGTCAAAACCAGTTTGTTCATATCCTTCGTTCCAAGCAATTGAAGAGAATTCTCTTCGGATGCCTCAGATGAATAGGACTCGTCCGGACTCTCTTTCTTCATACGGTTTGCAAATTCCAACAGTCTGAAAAAATGCTCCCGCTTTTCATAAGGGATCTCCTGTTCATCAAAAAGGGCAGAAATCGTTGCCGACATTTCGTCATACTCCTTGAGCTGTACTAGAATCATTAAATATAGCTCAACGGTGTCAAAATAATCGCCAATTCCTTTTGCCAACATTTCTTTGGCGGTTTTTTTCGCTTTTTCCAGCATCCCGCTTTCATAATAAGCCAATAAAAGGCCGATATATACATCACGGTTATCAGGGGAATAGGAGAGAGTCTCTTCAAAAAGCCCGACAGCCGGTCCGTATTTTTTATTTTGCAAGTATTCAAGGCCTTTTTCCAAGGATCTTTGTACGAGATTCGGAAAAAGAATAACCTTTTTATCTGATTTTTTGCTTCCCCTTTTTTTCATAGGAATTCCGCCTCTATAACTTGTTGAGGTTAGTTTAGCACGATCTTTACAAAAATACAAAAAGATTCACAGGTTTTGTGAATCTTCAGAAAACAAGGGTTTTTAAAGTCATTACAGTTGGATGCCATGTTCAGACCGGAATATCTATCCCGGGTCTGCGGCAAAAATCCCCTGTACTAAAAATTATGCACCTCCCGTTCCGGCGATAAACGCCGAAGCGGGAGGAATCTGTCATTCTGCCTGTATTTTATAATATAGTATATGGATCTTTAGTCTTTTCGAATTCCTCAATTTTATCTTTTAACTGAAGAGTTATTTCAATTTCGTCCCAGCCGTTAATCAGCATCTTCTTCCAATAGGCATGAATCTCAAATTCTGCTTCAAAACCGTCTCCATCAGTTACCTTTTGTTCTTCCAGATTGATATGAACTACAAACGGCTGTTTCTTGCCTTTTTCAAGCAAATAATCAACCTGTTCCTGTTTCAACGGAATCGGAAGCATCCCGTTTTTTAAACAGTTTTGATAGAAAATATCGGCAAAGGACGGGGCAATAATCACCTTAAACCCGTAGTCAAGCAATGCCCACGGAGCATGCTCCCTGGATGACCCGCATCCGAAGTTTTCATTGGCAATGAGAATGGATGCCCCTTTATTTTCCGGGCGGTTTAATTCAAATTGCTCATTTTCACTTCCGTCCGCATTATATCTCCAATCAAAGAACAAGTATTTTCCGAAACCTGTTTTTTCTATTCTCTTTAAGAACTGCTTAGGGATAATTTGGTCTGTATCGACGTTGGCACGATCCATAGCAACCGCTTTTCCTGTAAATTCTTTAAAACCGCTCAAGAAAATGCCCTCCTTTTATACTGATTCAACTGTCGTTAATTTTCTGATATCTACAAAATGTCCGAAAATCGCAGCCGCTGCTGCCATTGCCGGACTGACCAGATGTGTGCGCGCACCGGCTCCCTGGCGTCCTTCAAAGTTTCTGTTTGAAGTGGAAGCACAATGCTCCCCGCTCGGCACTACATCAGCATTCATGCTCAAGCACATGCTGCATCCGGATTCTCTCCATTCGAAGCCCGCTTCGGTTAAGATTTTATCCAAACCTTCTTCTTCCGCCTGCTTTTTCACTTGCTGAGAGCCCGGTACCACAAGGGCACGGACACCCGGATGAACCTTTTTGCCTTTCACAACCTTGGCAGCAGCACGAATGTCTTCTATGCGGGAGTTTGTACAGGAGCCGATGAACACATGTTGGATTTTGATGTCTTCAATTTTTTGTCCTTCTTTCAGCCCCATATATTCTAATGCTCTCTTTAGAGATGATTTTTCAATTTCCGTCTTGTAATCTTCCATTGTCGGAATCGTACTGTCAACAGGTGACGTCATGGATGGATTTGTTCCCCAGCTTACCATCGGAGCAATATCCTCTCCATTTAGGGTAATAACTTTGTCATATTCTGCATCCTCATCAGAAGCCAGTGTTTTCCAATATTCTACAAACTTATCAAATTTTTCTCCTTGAGGTGCGTATTTTCTTCCCCTTAAATATTCAAAGGTCGTTTCATCCGGACTTACAAGCCCTGCACGTGCACCGCCTTCAATGGACATGTTGCAGATTGTCATCCGTTCTTCCATGGACATGTTTCTTACTACTTCTCCTGCGTACTCAATGACATAACCGGTGCCAAAATTAACGCCATATTTAGCAAGGATATAGAGAATCACATCTTTTGCTGATACGCCCGGACCGAGTTTTCCGTTAATTTCAAGTTTCAATGTTTTCGGCTTATTTTGCCAGATTGTTTGAGTTGCAAGAACATGCTCCACCTCGCTGGTACCGATTCCGAACGCAAGAGCGCCAAATGCTCCATGGGTGGAAGTGTGGCTGTCACCGCAGACAATCGTTTTTCCGGGCTGAGTCAACCCAAGTTCCGGACCGATTACGTGAACGATTCCCTGATACGGACTGTCGATCCCTGCTAGTTCCACTCCAAATTCAGCACAGTTCTTTTCAAGGGTGGTCATTTGGTTTAAAGCAATTTCGTCATTGATAATGTGCCGGTTAATCGTCGGAACATTATGGTCCATTGTTGCAAAAGTTTTATCAGGTCTCCTTACTTTGCGGTTTTTCATTCTGAGGCCGGAGAACGCCTGCGGTGAAGTAACTTCATGAACTAAATGAAGGTCAATATAAAGAAGATCCGGTTTTCCTTCTTCTCTATGGACAACATGCTTTTCCCAAATCTTATCAATAATTGATTTCCCCATCATAATCCTCCTTACCGATTTAACCTGTATGTTTATGTTGTTTTCTGATGCCATTGTCTTTGCGTTTTAATTTTTTTGCCAACAAGGCTTGCAAAAACAGCCAATGACTGTATAAGAGACAAATACGGCCGTATTCCCGGCCGCATTTGCCAAAAGATCTATCAAACCGGCAATCTTTTAAAAAATAATCTATGCTTGCAGGATGGTTTCTTTAACCTTTTCAACCATCTCTGTCGTAGAAAGCCAGGCTTCCCCTTCAGCGGCAATATCCTTTGTCCGGTATCCCTGATTCAGGACGGATTGAACGGCATTTTCCACAATCGACGCCTCCTTTTCAAGACCAAAGGAAAGACGAAGCAGCATTGCCGCAGACAGGATCGTTGCCAGCGGGTTGGCAATATTTTGACCGGCAATATCCGGAGCAGAGCCGTGAATCGGCTCATAAAGATACGGGCCGTTTTCAGACAGGCTGGCTGACGGCAGCATTCCTAGAGAACCTGTTAACATGGAAGCTTCATCGCTTAATATGTCGCCAAACATATTTTCCGTAACGATTACATCGAACTGTTTCGGATATCTGATGAGCTGCATCGCTGCATTATCGACCAGCATATGATTGAGTTCCACATCAGGATAATCCTTGGCAATTTCTTCGGCTGTTTCACGCCACATACGGCTTGACTCAAGAACATTTGCTTTATCAACGGAAGTAACTTTCTTGCTGCGGTTTCTCGCTAATTCAAAGGCCAGTCTGATAACACGAACCATTTCTTCCTTTGTATATGCCAGGGTATCAACTACAGCTTCCTGACCGTCCTTTTCGAATCTCTCACTCGGGCGGCCGAAGTAAATGCCTCCGGTCAGCTCCCTTACCATTAAAAGGTCAACACCTTCAATGACATGTTTTTTCAACGGAGCAGATTCTGCAAGACTCTCAAAATATGTAGTCGGGCGCAGATTAGCAAAAAGACCCAACTCTTTTCTTATTTTCAACAAACCCTTCTCAGGACGCAGATGGACAGGCAAATTGTCCCATTTGGGGCCTCCTACCGCACCAAGTAAAACCGCATCGCTATTTTTGCATAATTCGAGGGTTTCATCAGGCAATGGAGTTCCGACCTCATCAACTGCGCCGCCGCCTATTTTTCCATAAGAGAAATTGAATTGATGTCCAAACCGTTCTCCAATCGTTTGCAGCACTTCAACTGCACCTTGAGTTATCTCTTTACCTATCCCGTCTCCCGGAAGGACAGCGATCCGCTTTTCCATCATTGAACCTCCATCATGTCTTACGAATTTTTGGCTGATTTCGCAAACCTTATCAATAGAGTAAATTCTTGGAGGCAGTTTTTTTACTGCCTCCAGGAAGAATTTTTATATTGCAACAACCGTAAATTAGTTTACAGTCTCTTTTGTGCCCTTGTTAACAAACGGCATCATCGCGCGAAGTTCTTTACCAACCTTCTCGATCAGATGCTCGTTTTCTCTGCGGTTAATCGCATTGAATTCAGGACGTCCGGCTTGGTTTTCAAGAATCCAGCCTTTAGCAAAGCGGCCTTCTTGAATATCTTTCAATACTGCTTTCATTTCTTCTTTAACAGCCGGAGTGATTATGCGCGGTCCGGTTACGAAATCTCCCCATTGAGCTGTGTCAGAAATGGAATAGCGCATGCCTGCCAATCCGCCTTCGTACATCAAGTCGACAATTAATTTTAATTCATGCAATGTTTCAAAATAAGCCAGTTCAGGCTGGTAACCTGCTTCAACAAGAGTTTCAAAACCGGCTTTTACAAGTGCTGTTGTACCGCCGCAAAGAACTGCCTGCTCTCCAAACAGGTCTGTTTCTGTTTCTTCCTTAAATGTTGTTTCAAGCGCTCCTGCTCTTAGTGAACCGATTGCCCATGCATAAGCAAGTGCCAGCTCTTTCGCTTGGCCGCTTACATCTTGGTAGATAGCGAATAGCGCCGGTACGCCTGCATCTTCTTCGTAAGTTCTTCTTACAAGATGGCCGGGTCCCTTCGGTGCAACAAGCAAAACATCGCAGTCAGCCGGAGGAATAATTTGGTTGTAATGAACATTAAATCCATGAGCGAACATAATTGCCTGTTTTTTAATATTCGGTTCGATTTCTTCTTTCCAAACTTTCGGCTGCAATTCATCAGGAAGAAGAATCATTACAACATCTGCCTGAGCAACAGCTTCACCGACTGAATAAACGGAAAATCCGTCTTCAACCGCTTTGTTCCATGATTTTCCTTTTCTAAGGCCGATGATTACATCAACACCGCTGTCTCTCATATTTTGGGCATGGGCATGGCCCTGAGAACCGTAACCAATCACAGCCACTTTTTTTCCTTTCAGGTAATCCGGATTTGCATCACCGTTATAGTACATTTTTGCCATTATGATCTTCCTTTCTATTCTGTTAAGTAAAATAAAGTAATTTATTAAATGCGGGCTTATCTATCATCTTTTCTGTGATAATATTAGAAGCTCCGCTAATAAACTCGGAAAATCTTACAAAATTGAAATATTTTTCGTCTGACTCGCCAGACGCTGATTGCCTCTCAGGAAGGCTGTTGTTCCTGTTCTGGCAAGCTCTTTAATGCCATAGGGGCGGATCAACTCAATAAAGGCTTCAATTTTATCCGATTCCCCCGTAATCTGAATGACAAGCGTTTCCCGGCCCACATCTATAATGGAAGCTCTGAAGGGCTCGATTAAAGAATAAATTTCGCTTCTTGTGGCCGGCGTGGCGAGGACCTTAATCAGAGCCAGTTCTCTTGAAACCATCGCCTGATCGGTAATATCTGTCACCTTCAGGACATCAATCTGCTTATTTAACTGTTTCGTAATCTGCTCAATAATCTTATCGTTCTCAACATTAACGACACAAGTAATTCTCGAAACGCCTTCCTGCTCGGAATGTCCTACTGTAATGCTTTCTATATTGTAATTTCTTTTTGAAAAAAGATTTGTAATCCGATTTAACACTCCCGGCCGGTTATTTACTGTTAAGGTAATTATTCTTTTCATCGCTTCTTAACACCTGCCATTTCATTCAATCCCTTACCCGGAGCAACCATTGGATATACATTTTCACCGGGATCAATACGGAAATCAATCAGGACAGGGTCACGGTGGCTCAATGCTTCATTTAAGACGCGCTCTGCTTCCTCCTCCGAATTAACCGTATATCCTTTAATTCCATATGCTCCAGCCAATTTTTCAAAAGACGGTTGAACAGGGATTTTACTGTGAGAGTATCTTTCTTCGTAGAATAATTCCTGCCACTGCCTTACCATACCAAGAGCCGTATTATTTAAAATAATAATCTTAATTGGCAGATTCAACTCTTTAATGACGGCCAGTTCTTGACTGCACATTTGGAAACTTCCGTCCCCGGTGATACAAAGAACGGTTGAATCCCGATCCGCTATAGAAGCGCCAACGCTTGCCGGCAGTCCAAAGCCCATCGTTCCCAATCCTCCGGAAGTAACCCATTTATGCGCATTTTTAAATTTATAAAACTGAGCGGCCCACATTTGATGCTGACCGACATCAGTAACAACTGTTGCTTCACCGTTTGTTTTTTCATAAAGCATTTCAATAACCTTTTGCGGCTTCAACATGGAACCATCATTATCATAAGATAACGGATATTCCGTTTTCCAGGTTTGAATGGTTTCAAGCCATGCATCTGTTTGCGGTTTCTCTCCGTTTTGGGCAATAAGTTCCTTCAATGCTTCTTTCGCATCAGCAACAACCGGAATCTTCGTCGGTACATTCTTGCCGATCTCTGCCGGGTCGATGTCAACATGGGCAACCACAGCCTTTGGGGCAAAGCGATCCAAGTTTCCGGTCAGACGGTCATCGAATCTGGCCCCGATATTGATAAGCAGATCCGCCTCATAAAGAGCCATATTTGCTGCATAGCACCCGTGCATTCCGGCCATTCCGACGAAAAGTTCATGATATGCAGGGAATCCGCCCAAACCGAGCAATGTATGGACAACTGGAATTCTTTGCTGTTCCGCATATTGTTTAAGTTCCTCCGTTGCCTTTGCATGAAGGATACCCGCACCTGCCAAAATAACAGGTTTCTTTGCCCTGCTTACAGCTTCCGTCAACTTGCGGATTTGCAAATAATTCGGCTTCGTTGTCGGCTGATAACCGGGCAAATGAATGTCCGCCGTTCCGCTGACATGCGCAGTGCCGGTTGCAATATTCTTCGGTAAATCAATCAAAACCGGTCCCGGTCTTCCTGACTTGGCAATATAGAACGCTTCTTTTACAATACGGGGAATATCCTCAATATTTCGAACTTGATAATTATATTTTGTTATCGGCGTTGTAATCCCTAAAATATCCGCTTCCTGAAAAGCGTCAGTTCCAATTACATTCGTTGCCACTTGTCCTGTGAAAACAACGAGCGGCAGTGAATCCATCATCGCATCGGCAAGTCCCGTTACAATGTTTGTGGCTCCGGGGCCTGAAGTAACAATTACAACACCCGGTTTTCCGGTCACCCTGGCATATCCTTCTGCAGCATGTATTCCCCCTTGTTCGTGCCTCGGCAGGACGTGAGGAATATTAGAATGATATATTTCATCATAAATCGGAAGAACTGCACCTCCCGGATAGCCAAAAATCACTTCAACCTGTTCCTCTTGTAACGCTCTGAGCAATAGTTCCGAACCGCTTAAAGGCTTCGAATCTGCCTTCATATTACCGGTAAAGGCGGTTTCCTGTAACATTTGTTGACCTCCTCATTCCTTCACTTTGTTTTCAAAAAAATAAAAAACCTCTCCATCCCTATATACCTGATTACTCTAGGCAAAGGGGTGAAAAGGCCTTAATCCTGTTCCACGGTACCACCCTTGTTCACGCGATCTGCGTGCACTTATGATCATAATGATCATTTTAATAACGAGTGCGGACACCCGACCATTCCTACTTAAGAATTTCTCTTTCAGAATGATACTCAGAGGTGAGTTCATTTATTGGGGAACCACCGGTTTCCAGCTAACCCCGGCTCTCTGTTGATCCCTTCACAATAAATTACTTATCCTCTTCATCGCTTTTGCTGTATATTGGTCATGTTTCATTTTAATAATTATAAGAATAATTCGAAAAAAGAATTTTTAAAAATATGTCAATTTATTCACTTATTAATATATGAAGAATAAATTTTTATTTAAAAATTATCATACTCGTATTCTCCATTTCCGTCAACACTCTTTCAAGATTTATTTGATAATTTTAGGTTTTTAATCTTTTTACAGCGCTTACAACACGGTAGGATGAACTTGTTCATTAAAAAAATTTTTCATAAACTTTTTCAAGCTATTTCACAAAACCATCTTGTCCCCATAAAACATTTTTGAAAGATTCCCGGATGTTTGACAAAAAAACTTAAACATGCAAAGCAGAAAAAAGCGCAGCTCTGGTACTCTCTTTTAGGGACTGAAATTTCTCATGTAAACACCCCATAAATACCAGTTAAAACGGCTATTGCAAAAGGCTTTTTATTCGGACAAGACAATAAAGCTTTTTTCTGCATTGCCTATTGCCCCGTCCTGCCGGAAACGGACAAAAAAACAGGGCACATCAATATATCCATATTTTCGAAGGTAATAAAAAACTCTGAACAAATGGAAGCCGTTTACCCGGCGGAGTACGTACCGCAAATAATTTAATAAAAGCGTTCCAGAAAAGATTCGTACTCCTTACTGACGGACTTAATCGAGATAAAACCATACAGAATTTTCGGTACAGTCGATCACTTTACTACAACCCGATACCACAACCTTAAATCTTATTTATTTATATTCCTCTTTTTCAATACATCTGATTAGATTTTCAAATTGCTCATTTAACATATATGAAGCGCCTTTTCCAAAAACTTTTGCCGCGATTTTATAAAGAATAATGCGTGGTATCATGAATAACTCTATGATTTATCTTGTATGATTGCCTTCTCTGGATAAGAAATACCGGGTAATGCCAATTCCTTCATTTGTTTCAGAATAAAGAACCACTTTGTAAGTGGTAATCATATTCAGTTATCAGTGCATTCATTTGTATACTTTTTATTTTCTATTATTTGCACCGACTTAAACTTTGTCCCCGGTTTTCCTGATTTCCCATCTTCCTCAAATTCATAAATATTTTCCACGAACATCGTATCCATATCTTTACTTTTTTCACCGTTGTCGACCCAGCCAAACACCACATCTATCGGTGCTTTTATCACTTCTTCAAAACGGTATAAAAACCTCTCTTTTGGCCCGCGTCATTCCCCCCTCTCCTATTTTTCCAGTCTTTAATCATTTGAATAGTATAATTTTTATAAATCAATTATTTTTTCATTTGAGCTGCTCACATTCGGGAGCTTTTCTTATTTTCAAAGCTGTGTTAAAGGGCAATGTTGATTTTGATATACTTTGTTGATTGGAGTGAAAGGCACGAAGACTCCTCCTAAAATGCTAAAGCATTTTAGTCGTCCATGGGCGGATTCGAGGATGCTTTTCAGTGTCCTGCGGGAACAGTGAGACAGGCGAGACCCCGCAGACACGATATT
>JANWJP010000090.1 GCA_025451895.1 Robertmurraya sp. | reverse complement strand
TCAAAGAGGAACAGGCCGATGTCATTGTACTGCGCGGAAATCACTTCTTTTGCCGTTTTTGCGTCGTAACAAACAATCGTCTCGTAGCCCTCTTGCTGTAAAGAAAACTCCAACCCGGAGGCAATGGTTTTATCATCTTCAACAAATAATATTTTCATAACCAGCACCTTAACTTTCTTTCGCTCTTTGTCTTTATCATATTTTACTTAAAATAGACAGGCAAGTTTATCCATAACAAAAATGAGGTGATTTTTGTGAAATATCGCACATTAGGAAAAACCAATCTGAAGGTCTCGGTGATTGGCGTGGGAACATGGCAATTCGGCGGGGAATGGGGCATGGACTTTACCCAGGAAAAAGTGGACAGCATTCTCGAAAAAGCAAAGGAAACGGGCATCAATCTCATTGATACAGCCGAGTGCTACGGCGACCATCTTTCCGAAAGCCTGATTGGCAATTATCTCAAGAAAGACAAGCGGGAGGACTGGATCATTGCCACCAAATTCGGCCATCATTTCGAGAAAAACTTTGAACGCAGCCGCCATTTTGACGCCAATGATGTGCTGAAACAGTTGGACGCATCGCTGAAAGCCTTGAAAACGGACTATATCGATATCTATCAGGCCCATTCCTGCTACGATGAAGAGTTTGATAATGACGATCTATGGACAATGCTTGATAAACAAAAGCAGGCGGGCAAAATCCGCCACCTTGGCATTTCTCTCCGCAAGAATGATTTTGTTTATCAAACGAGGAAAGCATCGGAGGTCGGCGCCAGCGTCATTCAAGTAGTCTATAACCGACTGGACAGGAAACCGGAGGAGGAGATTTTCCCGATTTGCGAGGAGCAGAATCTCGGCGTTCTTGCCAGGGTCCCGCTGGCAAGCGGGTATTTGAGCGGAAAATATAAGCCGGGAGCAACCTTTGCCAAGGGCGATGTCCGTTCGCGCCGGGACGCCGAGGAAAGGGACAGACTTTTAAGGCAGGTCGAGGAAATCCGGAAAACGGAGGTTCCCGAAGGAGTGGAGATGGCCACCTGGGCGCTGGCCTGGTGCCTGAAACATCCCGCTGTAACGAGTGTTATTCCGGGTTGCAAGAGTCCGGAACAGGTAGCCTTGAATGCGGCTGCGGCGGATCTTGAGATTTAAAGTTCCGCACATCGGCAATTGGCCCTTTTTTTTTAAAAAACAGCCAATAACCCCAGTGAGTGAGAATAGGCAGGAAGTAAGCGTCCTGCCTGTTTTCATGCTGCGGAAGTCCCGCTTAAAGAAACATAAAGCACTATAAAAAGGAAAATCGCTGCAAAAACAATCATCAATTTTATGAATCCTTTTTTCGTTAAAGATTTGTCTTCACCATAATCATTCCTTGTTATGAAAGCCCCTGTTAATACACCGATAATGACAACAATCCATATAATATATTTTTCCATACCGAAACTCCTCTCCCAAAAAGAACAAGCCTTCTATATCATTCTGAATTTTTATGTATAACGCCCGAACGGAAATCTGCCAACACTCAAATATGGCTAATAGATGATTGAATAAATAACAAATGACAGAAAAAGTGTACTGATGAGTAAAGCTGTTAAAATATAAATGACTTCAAGTGCTGGTAAAGAAACAATTTTAAATCCTAATAGAATCATAAATACGATTAGATACAGCATTAAAGCTGTCATCGAAAAAAACATTCCTTTTTGTCTGATGAGCTTCATCCGCTCATCCTTCTGGACCCACTGAGGATAAAGATAGGCCATCGAAAAGCTCATGACTGCCATCGAAACACATAACCATGTGATCATATACGGTTTTGAACCCGCCATCAATCCAATTGCAAGGAGAAATCCAGCCGATAATAAATGCACTATTCCCAAAACTGAAAATAAAAACCGTCCATAAATCATACAATCCCCCCATTGTTTGCAACCCGGACTATTTCTTATAATCAGACTCCTCGAGAATGAAAATGCTTTCTACATTCGTTTGAAAAAGCTTTGCCATCATCATGGCCAGCGGCAAAGAAGGGTTATATTTGCCTTTTTCAATAGAAATGATCGTTTGCCTGGAAACGCCCAATTCAGAGGCAAGATGTTCCTGCGAATAACCAAATCTTTTTCGAAATTCTGCGACTTTGTTTTTCAAAAAATCACCGCCTCAAGATTATCTTATTGTAAAGTTTCCTTGACGTCAAGTTACCTTTACACTAAATTATGCAGAGTTTTCCGGATAAATTTATTCTATCCAATGGCCGAATGTCTGCTTGCCCCGGGCAGGAATGCTTCGGAAAAATGCACAAAAAAAAGAGACAATGGCTTGCCTCTTTTAAAGAAAATATTTTTTTATTAATAAGATGACTCCTGCCAGGAGCCAGATCCACATCAGAGGTCAGGTTGGAGGAATGATTTTTTTCTGATGAGGACCCTGTGGATTTACGCCTCAGCCGCCGATTCCGCAGCTGTTATTGAGCTCTTTTTCTTCCTTATTCTTTTCCTTATTTTCTGTCAAGGTCTTCACCCTCTGAACTATCCGGTCTGATTGACCAAAATACCATTATGGGTATTTTACGAAACTCACAGGGCAACTGTCAATTCAGACGCAAAAATTATTGCCGTAACTGTTTTCTAAAAAACGCCGGGAACTGAACTATTTCAGTTTAATCCGCACTCTTTTCGTTACAACCCGGACAAGCACAAGTGTCAAAGCGATGACAAGTAAAGTCCCCAGGAACGAAATGGACATGGGAATTTCTCCATTGGCAAAATTGAAATGGACAACCAGAAAATGGACCTTTTTAAATTCCCACAGCGATTCCACTAAAGAAATAAGCAAAATACTCAGGAGAATATAGAGAATTCCTCCGGCTCCATAGCGGTAAAAGCCTGCCCCAATCAGCCAGCCACCTGCAAAATATGCAAAAATAACAAGAGTGAAAACAACAGCGGTCAACAGCCAGGAGGCATCAGAACCCAAAAACGAATGATTCACCAAATCTGATTTAATTAATCCTTCGATCATCGTAACAATCCAGGCGACTGACATCAGGCCTGCCGAAACGACAACAGAAGAAATGGCCGACCCGTAGAAGTAATCTCTCCTCGTTACGCCATGCTGGACAAAAAAGGGAAGAAAACTGGAAACCGAGATGATCCCCACTACCAGCATAAATACTTTGGACGGGCTGTACACCATGGTCAAAAAACTGTGACTGCCTATACTTTGGTTGTAAACCTCCACATTTCCGCTGAAAAAATGAAACAGAACATACACGGCAAACACAATCCCGATAAACCATGCCGCCCAAGTCGACTGAATATATGTCATATCAACCGCCACTTTGCCAAATACTTTCTTAGATTTCATGTTCATTCTCCTCACTCGTTAGTTGAATGAATAGATCTTGCAGGGAACTGCTTTCCACTTCCAGCCCAAGCTCGCGGGCCTTTGCCTTTTTTTCTTCTGATAATTTTCCATAAATAAACGCCCGCTTGACTCCTCCCAGCTCCTGTGTGTGCAGAACCCGCATATCGCTTGTCAATTCATCAACTTTTTCCTTTGCACCGGTGAAAGATACAGCTTTTTCAAGCAGTTCTTCCACAGGTTCCTTCAGAAGAATCCTGCCCTTATGAAGAATCACGACTTCTTCAAACAAGTAATCCATTTCCGAAACCAAATGGGTTGATAAAATAATGGTCCGCGGGTGGTTTGCATAATCTTCAAGCACAGCTTTGTAAAAGATTTCTCTGGTTGGTGCATCCATACCTAAATACGCTTCATCAAAAATGGTGATGGCTGTGCGGCTGGCCAAGCCAATGGTCACGTTCAATGCCGATTGCATTCCTCTGGAAAGTGATTTTACCGGCTTATCTAATGGAAGGTTGAATCTCCTGACCAACTCATGTGCAAACTCCTTGTCAAAATTGGGCCGGTACCGCTCTGCTGCCTCTAACAGTCCCTTTACATTGTCAGATTCCTCTTTATAATCCTTTTCATAAATAAAATTGATCTCAGACATGATTTCGGCATTTTCAAAGGGCTCTTGGCCATTGACGGTAATTTTCCCGGAAGCCGGTTCCATAAATGAAGCAAGCAGGGAGAGAAGAGTCGTTTTTACGGCACCGTTTATGCCGATGAGTCCGTAGATTTTACCGTCTTTAAGTTCGACAGTAATGTCTTTAAGGGCTTCGTTGTCGCCGTATTTCACTGTCACGTGTTCAAATTTTATATCAAACATCCTTTTCACTTCCCTTCATTTCTCTAATTAAGTTAAAAATTTCCTGTTCAGTGATTCCGAGTTTGTCCGCTTCCTCAACAAGCGGCAATACATATTCATCGACAAACAGTTTGCGCCGCTTTTTAAGCAGCTTTTCTCTCGCCCCCTCAGCAACAAACATTCCAACACCCCTTTTTTTATATACAATTCCTTCTTCGACGAGCAGATTAACTCCTTTGGCAACGGTGAGGTGATTGATTTTATAAAAGTTAACAAGCTGGGTGGTCGAGGGGATTTGATCGTGTTCTTTCAGTTGATTATTGACAATCTGGTCTTCAATCCGATCCTTGATTTGCAAAAAGATCGGCTTGCTGTCGTCCAGTTTTTTCTTCATCAGTGGGTTCACCACCTTGTTAGGAATCTTTCTTCGGGTTATAAGGTTATATAGTTGTGTATATAACTATAAAACTATAAAGGGGATTTGTCAACAGATTATGTGTTTCTCTAAAGATTTTCTCCATAAAAAAACCGGAGAAACCGTTTGGCATGGTTTCTCCGGAGTATGCCTCAATGAATATCCACTTCGATGATTTTTTTATTTTGTATATTCGGAAGTTCGATTTGTAGGACGTCCTTTTCACAGGTGACTTTGATATCGTCCTCAAATACAGCCACCGGCAATGTGACTGATATGCGAAAGTGACTTTGAAAAGGTTCCCCATTTCTTGGATTTGAAATTGAGCGAATATAAAGAGTTCGGCCTTCTATTTCAACTTCAATATCCTGCTTTTTTTCGAAAGTTGGAATCTCACAGGTAATGATCACTTCTTTTTCAGTTTCGTTCACTTGGACTTCAGGTTCGTAGAAACGGCGATCAGTCCGGGCCGGAAAGGGGTATCCGGAAAAGAATCTGTCAAATGCCCGGCGTGTTCTTCCGTATTCCCAAATAGAATCATATGGTGGCAACGGCATTTTGCAAACCTCCTCATGCTGAGTACAGGCCTATTTTTCCATCTTGAGGAAAAAATATTCAAACTAAAGGAATGGGTCGATTTTCCT
>JANWJP010000089.1 GCA_025451895.1 Robertmurraya sp. | reverse complement strand
GGACAATTTGCTCCGGCTATGGGAAGCCCGTTTTCAAGTGGGGGCGATGCTCCGGTGGCAATTGTTTCCGGAGATTTTGATGGAGATGGGAACTTGGATCTTGCTGTCATTAACAATGACTCTTCTGATGTCGCAGTTTTTCTAAACCAGGGAGGAGGACAATTTACTCCGGCTGCGGGAAGCCCGTTTCCGAGCGGAGGAACTCAACCAACCGCAATCACCTCTGCTGATTTTGACGGGGACGGTGACTTGGATTTGGCAATTACACATACCTTTGGCGGTGTCTCTGTTTTTCTCAATAATGGATCAGGGGAATTTTCCCAATTTACTACCCTTACCGATGAAATATCTCAACCCTTTGCAATTATTGCTGCTGACTTAGTTTGTAACGGGATCCAGGATCTTATCGTCGGGAACAACTCCGATGAAATCACTGTCTTTTTGGGTGATGGAACGGGGGATTTCCCGGATTTTCAAACTTTTCAAAGCCCCGGAGGCGCAATACAGATTTCAATTACAGCGGGAGATTTTGATGGTGATGGAAGAACGGACCTTGCGGTTGCAAACCCTACCACTAATACTTTTTCAGTATTTATAAATACCTGCACCTTTGTGCCGCAACCAATCTGTCCGGGGAATATCACCATGTCAAATGACCCGGGAGAATGCGGCGCAATCGTGGAGTTTGAGACAAATATTGATGATCCGTGCGGGATTGTGGTTTCGATAGAATGCAGTCCTGAATCGGGAGACTTTTTTCCGGTGGGGACAACCACTGTTACCTGTACGGCTTTGGGTGCTGAAGGAAATGAAAGTTTACCATGTACATTTGATGTGACAGTGGATGATACTGAACCACCCTCCATCTCCTGTTCAGATGATATTACAGTACTTGTTGCCCCGGGCGAAACCGGTGCTTTCGTTAACTATCCGGCGCCAACAGTGTCAGACAATTGTACCGATGTGAATGACATCAGAGTGGTATGTATGCCTGAATCAGGGTCTTTCTTTCCTCTGGGTGAAACAAAAGTCTGCTGTGCCGCAGTCGATGAAGCAAGGAATATCAATCTTTGCTCTTTCACAGTAACCGTTCAATGTGACGGCGAACCGCCGACAATCATCTGTCCGGCTGATATTACAGAATTCGTTCCCCCGGGAGAAAGCGGCACCAATGTCAACTTTCCGGACCCAACACTCGATGGAGAATGCATCGATGATGTTCAAGTAATATGTGTCCCGGAATCAGGATCTTTCTTCCCATTGGGTAATACAACCGTTACTTGCTTCGCTATACAGGGAACAGAACTCGTCAGTACCTGTTCGTTCAATGTGAGAGTGCTGTGTGACGGCGAACCGCCGGCAATCACCTGCCCCCCTGATATTACAGTTTTTAATGATCCGGGAAAAAAGGGCGCTGTTGTCCACTTTCCATCTCCAACAATACAAGGCGATTGCCTGGATAATGTGAAAGTGGTTTGTGTTCCTGAATCAGGGTCTTTCTTTCCTCCCGGAGACACAACGGTCATTTGTGTAGCAGTGGATGAAGCCATGAACGTCAATGCGTGTTCATTTAATGTCAAAGTGCTTTTGCATCCTTGCCTGTATTTTAACAGCAGAATCTGCAAGGATTAATCCAAAAAGCAATACCTTATATACCCGGCTATTTGGAATTTGCTGATTGTCTATCTTGCATCATTGCCCCTTTCCTCCAAATTCTGCAACAGAAGATGCCTGGTCCTCAATAAAATTTTTCTTAAACAGAATTTATAAAAATTTGACCGTTTTAAATCTATAAATTTTTGAAAAGTAACAGCCTGCTGACTTCCAGCTTACCGGGTATATTGGAATTCTTTTTAAAAAGATTCTGCCTGACCCAGTTCCGGAAAACCCGAACCTGAAAACAACAGACCTGTACTGATTCCTTACAAAACATTCATGAGCACAGGCTCATAACCATGGAAAAAACTTTTTCACAGAAATGTTTAAAAGACAAAAAGCAAGCGGAAGAACACAAACAGCTTTCTCCACTTGCTTTTATCATTCGGGACGACAGCCCCGGTTTGACTGTACGGGGATAGCGGGAAAATTCCCCGCTATTTTTTGAATTGGGGTTTATCCGCTCCCCGTATACACAAAGGGGGGCATTACGGGAAGCAGATGTGCAGGAAATTTAAACAGGCTTTACCTTTGATTTGATGACCTCATAACCAAGGTCTTCAATCGCTTTTTCAATATCGCTGATGGACAATTTTTCTGAATCAAAATCGACCTTTACTTTACTGGCATTAAAGAGCACTTTTAAGCTCTCCCGGTTCACGCCGTTCAGGCCTTTAACGGCGCTCTCAATTTTTTGCATACAGGATGGACAAGCCAAAGTTTCCAGTTGAATGGTTGCTTTTTGCATAAGTCATTTCTCCTTTCGTTCCTTTACAGCCGGTGACAATTAAGCTTGGTATGCTTTGTCGACTTCCGCCAGCATATTGTAAGTTGCGGCATATGTTTCACAAACATCACCGGGGATGGTGTAGTTATTTGTCACTTTACGAAGTTCTGCAAATTCAGCATCCAAATCCGGTTTATCTGAACCGCCATTTTTTACTCTGGCGCTGATTGCTTCGTACAATTCACGGACTTTAAAGGCTTCCGGATGGCTCTCACCGTGTGCTCTTGTAATCGCCGTTGTGAATAGATCCAACTTTTCATGATAGCTTGTTAATAGTTCGTTGAATGCTTGTTGTTCTGCCATGATTCTTTCCCTCTTTCTCAGTTGTTTTTGTTTTAAGCAGGCTTGACTTTTGAGGAAATAACCTCGTATCCCAAAGTTTCAATGGCCTTTTCAATCTCACCAACGGTTAATTTATCTGAATCAAAATTGACTCTCACCTTACTTGCATTAAATAATATTTTGATGCTGTCTTGCCGGATGCCGTTCAGTAGCTTTACGGCATGTTCAATCTTTTGCATACACGACGGACAGACTAATGGTTCCAGTTGAATGACTGCCTTTTGCATCAGGCCTTGCTCCTTTCCTCCGCCGAAAATCCGGCTCCGTTGGTTTCTTCTGTTCACGACTTCAGTATAGCCCGGGTGCTCTGAATAGAAATTGACCTAAATCAAGTTTTAGCAAGTTTTGAAAAAAATTTTGCCTCACAGCCCCGGTTTCCCGTTCCCTATCTATGCCAGTCTTCCTCTCAAGCGGTACCGCAGCAGCCGCATTCCATTTAAGATGACCACTAAAATACTTGCTTCATGGACCAGCATTCCAATGGACATATTCATCCACTCGCTGAAGATGAGGCTGGCAAGGAGAATGATAACGACACCGACAGCAATGATGATATTTTGTTTCATGTTTCTGGCAGTGGACTTCGTCAGGCCCAAGGCGTGCGGCAAACGGCTAAAATCAGAGTTCATTAGGACGGCATCAGAGGTTTCAATAGCGACATCCGTTCCGCTTCCCATGGCAATTCCAATATCGGCAAGCGCCAGGGATGGACTGTCATTCACCCCGTCTCCGACAAAGGCGATAATATGGCCCTTGGCTTGCATTTTTTTAATAAAAGCCGATTTATCCTCCGGCAGCATATGCCCATAGGCTTTCGTCAAACCGAGCTCACGGGCGACCAAATCAACGGTTCCCTGGTTGTCCCCGGAAAGGACGACAAGATTTTTCACACCGAGCCTCTTCAGTTTTTGCAAGTCCTTTTTCACACCCGGACGAATCTTGTCACGAATACCCATGAGCACTTTTAATTCTCCGTCGACAGCGGTCAGGACAAGGGAATTCCCCTTTTGTTCAAACCGTTCCACATCTCTTCTGGCCTTTTCGCTTAATGCCACATTTTCCTTTTCCATCAGGGCAACATTCCCGACGGCAATCCGGCGGCCGTTTACTTGGGCAATGATTCCTCCGCCCTTTACCACTTCCGTTTTTTCTACGGTGAAAAGATTGGTCTCGCCAATATCCTTAAGAACCGCTTTTGCCAGCGGGTGATCCGATTCCTTTTCCACACTGGCCAAATAAGCCTGCACTTCGTCGATGTTTTCTCCATAAAATTCTTTTTCCGCCACTTCAGGGTTTCCGACGGTCAATGTTCCTGTTTTATCGAATACAATGGTATCCACCTTGCTAAAATCATTAATAACTTCACTGCCTTTTAAAAGCACTCCGTTACGGGCGCCGTTCCCGATTCCTGCCACGTTTGATACAGGTACGCCGATGACCAATGCTCCCGGACATCCCAGGACTAAGATGGTAATCGCCAGTTCAACATTTCTTGAAATCAGCCAAACGATAAAACCAAGGACTAAAACAGCCGGGGTATAATACTTGGAAAACCGGTCAATAAACCGCTCCGCTTCTGATTTGGAATCTTGCGCTTCTTCAACGAGTTCAATAATCCGGCCGAATGTTGTATCCTCCCCGACGCGGTCAGCGCGGATTTGAATCGTTCCGTTTTCGAGGATGGTTCCGGCATATACTTGTGAATCAACCGTTTTGCCCACCGGAACGGATTCACCGGTAATGCTTGCTTCATTGATATAGCCTTCGCCGGATAACACCGTTCCATCCACGGGGACTTTGGCTCCCGTTTTAACGAGCAAAATATCCCCTTCATCCACATCATCCACGTCAACTTCTTCAAATTCTCCGTTTTCCATTTTCTTCAGAGCACTTTCAGGCGCCATTTCCGTCAGTTCTTTAATGGCAGAACGGGTTTTGTTCAAGGTCCGCTGCTCCAGGTAAGCGCCGAATAAGAACAAGAACGTTACAATTGCTGATTCTTCAAATTTTTGAATGAGAAAAGCGCCCGTAACGGCAATGGTAACTAACACATCTATACTGACAACTTTTACTTTTAAAGCCTGGTATGCCTGAATGGCTATGGGGGCAAGCCCGAGTACGGACGCAATAATGAGCGACCAATGAAAAATATCCATATTTTCTAACGCAAAGCGGCTAAAGAATGCAAGTACAATTAAAATTGCACTAATCAACGTGATTTGATTCTTTTTCCCTAATATAAATTTTTGCATGATGTTTTCCTCCAAACCGGATGCTTGTTTTGTTAATTTCAGTATAGGATGCTTCCGGAAAATAAAAATTGATGCAAGTCAAGGAAACGGAAAAATTTTTGATTATTATTCTGCGGGTTTTCGCCTTCCATTTATCCCGGTCATTTCAGCAATTTGATAAATCATTAAGGTATGAATAAAGCACCGTCGGCTCTGTCTGGCGACAATATATTGGATGTTGAGATTTCGTCTGGTTTCCTCAAAGACAATTTGTTGATCACTCGATTCTTTTCCGGAGATTATGAAGACCTGTGCGGGGTGTCCGGGTTAACGGCTGTGGCTGGTGAACTGTGAAAATTGACAAGTCATCGCCTTTTTCTCTCCCTATAAAACGAAAAAAGCGGAACTGGACAACGATTTGTTCTCCAATTCCGCTTCTCTATTTCAAACTTGTTAGACATCCTATAAAATAGTGGAAACCTTAACTTTTCCTTGTTTAAATAGGTCGGCCACCGTCATTCCGTCTATCTTCGCCTCAGCAACAGCTGAAGGATTGTCACTATAATACTTACTCAGCCTTGTTTCACCGTGCCACAGTGCCCGTCCTTCCCGAAAAGAATGGTCGATAAAATATTCTTTATCCTCATAATAAAATTCTGTCTCTCTTCCTTCTTCCAAATAATATAATAGGTGTTCATAGCTAATAGTATCACTTGCAGGGACATCATCACATTTTTCTTGATTACTCAATATTGACATCTCTTTTATTGTCCGTTTCTTTTCCCATCTGTCCAAATATGTTTTAAAAAGATGGATTCTTCTTACTGTAAAGTTTGAAGACTTCCTGTCAAAATCACATTCACAATTAGAATACCAGAGACTTCCGGCCGCAAAAACGGGGCAAAAATATTAATTTCCTGACCGGATAAAATCCCTTCTTCTAACATATTGAATGAACGGCTGCTGATTTGCTTCCTCTTTCCATGCAGCAAGCTTAAAATACGCAACTCGTGTAAGTTCATCCCCTGTTCTTATGAACTAATGATTATATATTTGATTTTTGAATAGTATAGCAATATTTTAAGTATAGGGGTGATTTGCTTGGAATACTTGCTATGGGAATGGCTGTCAATCGATGGTCTTTTTTTATTTGGGATCGGGATTCTTGCTGCCATCATCGGTGTCATGTTCGGGGCTGCGGGATTCGTATTGCTGCCTGCACTTTTACTGGTGGGCGTACCCATTCATGCAACGGTTGCGGTGAATAAATTTGCAACAGGGATATCCTCATTATCTGCAGTCGTTGAACTTACAATAAAAAGGAAAATCCAACTCAAACACATGCTCCCGCTCATGTTCATCGCGGGACTTGGCGGAATAAGCGGCGCTTATTTGGCAACAAGACTGTCACAAAGGACAATGACTGTCATTGCTTGCATCGTGTTAATTGCCATGTTTTTCGTTGTTTTAAAAACCAATAAATCAGGGACGGCAAGAAAAGAACATAGAGACGAGCAGCCAACTGCTTCATTAGCCCCGTTTTTAATAGGGATATATGACGGAGGTTTTGGACCAGGTTCAGCGTTATTAAATATTACATACTTCATGAGGAAAAAATTCAGCTATTTAAGAGCTGCTGAAATGACCCGCTTTGTCATGTTTGCAAGTTGTATAAGCGCGTTTTTATTTTATTATTTCTATGGAATTGTCGATTGGGGTGTTGCCATTCCGGTAACAATCGGCTCCATCGCCGGCTCCCATATTGGACTGAATATCATTCCTTATTTAAAAGGAAAATGGGTTCAGGTACTGCTCCCGGTTGTTTTCTTTTTATTAATTGTCCAGGTTGTCGCTGACTCGCTGTTTTGATGATTTTACAAGGTTGGGGATATTGCTCTTGCCGCTGACGTTTGCTTTGTTTCCGGCAGATTTCATAATCTGCGGGCAGGATAATTCCTTTCCTGTCTTCTTATCATTGGTCTTGTTCTTGTTTTCCAAAATGAGCACGTATGAATTTTTCGTACATAGTAAAACAGCCCATCCGGGGAGACCGGAATGGGCTTTGTATATATTGACAGATTAACGTTTTGAGAACTGAGGTGCACGACGGGCGCCTTTAAGACCGTATTTCTTACGTTCTTTCATACGAGGATCACGAGTCAGTAATCCGGCACGCTTAAGTGTCTGACGATAGTCCGGATCAGCTTCAAGAAGGGCGCGTGCGATTCCGTGACGGATTGCGCCGGCCTGTCCGGTATATCCGCCGCCTTTTACGTTTACAAGAACATCATAGTTGCCGAGTGTCTCAGTTAATCTTAACGGTTGTCTTACTACTTCACGAAGTGCTTCAAATGGAATATAGTTTTCAATGTCACGATCATTAATGGTTATTTTACCGTTGCCGGGAACCAAACGAACTCGTGCAACGGAGCTCTTACGACGACCAGTACCATAATATTGAACCTGTGCCATATATTAATCCTCCCTCATTATCCACGAAGTTCGTAAACTTCAGGTTTTTGTGCTTGATGCGGATGCTCGCTTCCCGCATATACGTGTAATTTCTTAAACATTTGACGGCCTAAAGAATTCTTTGGCAGCATCCCTTTAATAGCAATTTCCAGCATTTGCTCAGGATATTTTGAGCGCATTTCATTAGCTGTTCTTTGCTTCAATCCGCCCGGATGGCCGGAATGACGGTAATAAATTTTGTCGTTTAATTTGTTTCCTGTTAATTGAATCTTTTCTGCGTTCACAATAATTACATAGTCTCCAGTGTCAACATGCGGTGTGTAAGTCGGTTTATGTTTACCACGTAAAATTGATGCCACTTCAGAAGCAAGACGGCCTAACGTTTGACCTTCTGCATCAACCACGTACCATTTACGTTCGATGTTTTGAGCGTTTGCCATAAACGTACGCATTTGTTTCCCTCCTAAAATTACTTTTCCAAAGTTTTCATTTTCGTATATTTCAACACAATAAGTTTCCGGGGCTTATCGTGGAATTTACTACATACCTAATTATGATAAACCAGGACAAACCGGGTGTCAAGAGAATGTAACACCGGGATTCGTTGTTTTATAAAAAAATTTTTCGTGTCCATTTCCCTATCCCAAGCAGGTATTTTTGACTGATTGGAAAACGGCGCTTTGCTGCCGGAACATCACTCAGCTTCACCGGTATTTTCACGAATTCGCCGGTAGATGGCTTCCTTTCGCCGGTATACTTTGATTTACATCAAAAAACTGTCCAATTTCGCCAGTAAACCATTACTTTTCCCCGGTATCCTGTTTCTCTCTTCGCCGGAAGCCGCAAACAACATCAATCCGCCGGCATTCATCACACCGGACCGGCATCATCCGGCCGTTTTTCCCCGTAAAAAACTTCCCATAAATACAATCCTTGCGGGGGAGCTGTTTTTCCGGCAAAAATCCGGTCCTTTTTCATAAGAATCTCCCTTATTTCCTCAGGCCGCATATCTCCTGCTCCCACATCAACCAATGTGCCAACCATAATCCGCACCATATTATATAAAAATCCGTTCCCGACAAACCGGAAAATCAGCAAATCATCCTCTTCCTTCAGGTCAATTTGCCAGATTTCACGGACCCGGTCTTCCACTTCCGATTTCGCCGAGCAAAAGCTGGTAAAATCATGTCTTCCCTTCAGGAAGGATGTGGCTTCCCTCATCACCCCCACATCAAGCGGGTAAGGATAATGCCAGACGTAATGCCTGCGGAACGGATCGCGGACCTTGCCCCGATAAATGACATAGCGGTATTCCTTCCCTGAAGCATCGAAGCGGGAATGAAAATCATCGGCAGCTTTTTCTACGGCCAGAACGGAAATATCCTCCGGCAGCTGGGCATTTAAAGCAAGAAGCCATCTCTCTTCCGGTATGGAAAGAACCGAATCAAAATGAATCACCTGGCCCCTGGCATGGACTCCGGAATCGGTCCGGCCGGAAGCATACACCTTTACCTTTTCGCCTTTGTGCATCCGCTCCAGCACCTTCTCCAGCTCACTCTGGACGGTCCTTTTTCCGGGCTGAACTTGGTAGCCGTAAAAGCCGGCTCCGTCATAAGCAATTTTACATTTATATCTTGCCATTACCTGCTCAACCCCTTTACGTCCGCAAAATGAAGAGAGTGACCGTTACAACAACAAAAGCGAGCATCATGACCGTATCCAAGCCGGTCCATTTTAATTGCCGGTATTTTGTGCGGCCTTCTCCGCCCCTGTATCCCCTGGCTTCCATAGCAACAGCCAGCTCCTCCGCCCTTTTAAAAGAACTGATAAATAAAGGGACAAGAAGAGGAATAATCGCCTGGATCCGTGTTTTCAGCGGTCCGCTGGAAAAATCCACGCCCCTTGCTGTCTGAGCTTTCATAATTTTGTCTGTTTCCTGCATCAAAGTGGGAATAAACCTCAGGGAAATTGACATCATAAGAGCAAGCTCATGAACAGGGAAATTGATTTTTTTCAAAGGACCGAGCAAAACTTCAAGACCGTCAGTAATTTCAATCGGGGTTGTCGTTAAAGTCAGCAGCGATGTCATTAAGATAAGCAGGAAAAAGCGCAGCGAAATGAATGTTCCCTGCCGGACACCGCCCTCATACACTTCAAACCAGCCCCATTCAAACAACAGGGCTCCATCCTTTGTCAAAAACAGATGGAGGATAAACGTAAAGACAATCAGCCATAAGACAGGTTTTAAACCGCCTAAAATAAACCGGAGCGGCACTTTCGATAAAAACGCCATCACAAAGGTGTATAAGAGAAGAATCCCATAGGTCACCGGGTTATTGGCCACAAAAACAATACAAACAAACAAGAAAATCAAAATCAGCTTTGAACGCGGGTCCATGCGGTGCAGCAGGGAATCGGCAGGAACATAGCGTCCGATAATAAATTTGCCCATCATTTGCGATCACCGCCCCGGAGAAGCTCCTTTATTTCGTCTGTCAGTTCATCAAGGGTGAGGCATATTTTAGAAAGTTTCTTTCCGAACGTTTTCTCAACCTTCTGCTGAAAACGGACCACTTCCGGGACATCCAGCCCCAGTTCGATTAATCCTTCCGGAGAAGCAAAAATCTCTTCTGCCGTCCCCTCTTTATAAACTCTCCCCTGATGCATAATGACGATTTTATCCGCATAGCGGGCTGCATCCTCCATGCTGTGGGTCACCAAAATCGTGGAAAGATTCCTTTCCTTATGGAGCCGGTAAAACATCTCCATAATCTCTCTGCGCCCGCGGGGATCCAAACCCGCTGTCGGTTCGTCAAGAACGAGCACATCGGGCTCCATAGCCAGCACACCGGCAATCGCCACCCGTCTCATCTGCCCCCCGGACAAATCAAACGGGGACTTGGAGAGAATCTCTTCAGGCAGCCCCACCTGTTTGATCGTCTTGCGGGCCAACTCCTTCGCTTTCTCTTCTGAAACACCGAAATTCATCGGTCCGAAGCAAATATCCTTTTCCACTGTTTCTTCAAAAAGCTGGTGCTCAGGAAACTGAAAAACAATCCCGACCCGTCTTCTGATTTCTTTTAAATTTTTTTGTTTCTTCTCATTTGTTACCGTTCTATCGCCGATTTGCACAATTCCTTTTGTCGGTCTTAAAATCGCATTCAGATGCTGAAGGACGGTCGATTTTCCCGAACCGGTATGGCCGATAATCGCATAATACTGGCCGGAAGGAAAGTCAATGGATACATCCTGAATGGCGAGCGTTTCAAAAGGAGTATTGGCCTGATAGCGGTATTCTACTTGCTGGAGTGAGATGTCCATAATTGCGCCACCAACTCTTCTTCAGATAAATAAAATTTGTCCAGAGGAATGCCCTTTTCGCGCAGTTTCTTGCTGATTTTTACGGAAAAAGGAATATCCAGGCCAAGTTCAACCAATTCTTCATCCATCTGAAAAATTTCCTCCGGTGTCCCTTCCTTGTATAAACGGCCCCGGTTCATAACTATGATGCGGTCGGCCTTCGCGGCTTCCTCCAAATCATGGGTAATCGAAATGACTGTTAATTGATTGGTGCCTTTCAGTTCCCTTATCGTTTCCAGTACTTCTTCCCGCCCGCGCGGGTCAAGCATCGAGGTGGCCTCGTCAAGAATAATAATCTTCGGCTGCAGCGCGAGCACCCCTGCAATCGCCACTCTTTGCTTTTGCCCGCCTGACAAATGGTGCGGCTCTTGATCGAGAAACTTTTCCATATGGACTTTTTCGAGGGAGGCAATAACCCTCTTCACCATTTCCCCTCGGGGAACCCCGTTATTTTCCAAACCAAAAGCCACATCATCCTGAACGGTTGTTCCGACGAATTGGTTATCAGGGCTTTGAAAAACCATGCCGACAAGTTTTCTTGTCTCCCAAACCGTCTCTTTATTGAGCCTGATCCCGCAAATTTCAATGGTGCCCTCCAGCGGATATTGCAAGCCGTTCATAAGCTTGGCAAGGGTGGACTTCCCCGACCCGTTATGACCGACAATGGCAAGCCATTCCCCGTCATAAACTTGCAGGGACAAATCCTTTAAAGCATAGCCCTCCTGCTCATCATATTTAAATGATATATTTTCGATTTTCACTACCGGTTCTTTCATAGGCTTATCCTCCCGCCCTGATGGAGCTTCATTTGCTGCCGCGCAAAACTGCCCTGTATGTATAAAAATTTTTTCCCGCATCAATACTAGTTTTAACTGAATAATACCAATCTGCCGCAAAGATCCGTCATATTTTAACCATGGGAAAAAATCGTCCGGAATTTTGGCAAATCGCATCCTTTTCCGTGACAGTTTTTGTAAAAATGAATCAAAAGTCATATTTAAAAAGAAAACTCGCCACCATTGGCGAGCACGCTCATGTGGAGAGTAAGAATAAATAAAAAAACGTATGATACCAACAAAAGCTCACCACATTTGTGTGAAAACATAGACAAATAAATGGCCCCAAAAAATAGAATAAGCCTGCCCCCCTTCTCTCCGGAGAAAAGGGGGCGAGAGCTAGACGAGTCATGCAACAGGCCTGATAAACAACAATGAGCAGGCCGTCCCCTTCACAAAGAGAGTTTATCACCGGCCATTAAATAACAGGCTGATTTCCACCGTTCATATGCAAAAGGCAGCCAAACGGCCTTTTTACTTTCCGTTCCGAAATGTGATAAACCTGCATGCTCATCGTAACACTCTTTTGGGCTATCTCTTCGAAACCGACTTTATAAAAGAAGGGCAGCGAACAAGTTCCTGCAACTGTCCTGTGCCCTGCATGCTTCTATAAAAAGCAGGCGTTTTTTCCCGGAAAAAGCGGACCCGGGCAAAAGATGTTGCCGATTCACCGTTTCGGGCCGCGGCAATTCTGTCCGGGAATATTCATTGTAAATTATTTTACCAATTCAATAATCACCATTGGTGCTGCGTCACCACGGCGTGGTCCAAGCTTTAAGATGCGGGTGTATCCGCCCTGACGATCTTCATAACGTCCTGCTATATCATTGAACAGCTTTTGAATAGCATATTCTCTGTCCTTTTTCTTAGCTTCCGGATTAACTGCTTCGTTGCGGATAAAAGCAGCAGCCTGACGACGGGCATGCAAATCTCCCCGTTTGCCAAGAGTGATCATTTTCTCTACAACGGAACGCAATTCTTTTGCACGTGCTTCGGTTGTTTCAATGCGTTCATTGATAATTAAGTCTGTTGCTAAGTCACGCAGCAATGCTTTGCGTTGTGCAGTAGTCCGTCCTAACTTTCTGTTTCCCATGAAAGTTTCCCTCCTTTGTTGAATAACTTTTGCAGTTTTCTAACGAACTGTTAGATAAGACTATTCGTCTTTTCTTAATGCTAAGCCGAGCTCAGCGAGTTTATTTTTAACCTCTTCAAGGGATTTACGTCCTAAGTTGCGAACCTTCATCATATCTTCTTCGGTCTTTTGAGACAACTCCTGTACGGTATTGATTCCTGCCCGCTTCAGGCAATTATACGAGCGTACCGATAAATCTAGTTCCTCAATAGTCATCTCCAAGACTTTTTCTTTCTGGTCTTCTTCTTTTTCAACCATAATTTCAGCATTTTGCGCTTCGTCTGTTAAGCTGACAAAGATATTCAAATGCTCCGTAAAAATCTTTGCCCCTAATGCAATCGCATCCTGTGGACCGGTACTGCCGTCCGTCCATACATCCAGGGTCAGTTTGTCATAATTTGTTGACTGACCGACACGTGTACTTTCAACATAATAAGCAACACGTGACACCGGAGTGTAAATGGAGTCGATTGGAATCACACCGATCGGCTGATCTTCTTTTTTGTTCTGCTCAGCTGGAGTATATCCCCGACCACGTTTCGCTGTTAATCGCATACGTAAACTGCCGTTCTTGGCAAGGGTCGCAATGTGAAGATCCGGATTAAGAATCTCTACATCACTGTCATGAGTAATGTCGGCTGCTGTTACAACACCTTCGCCCTGCACATCTATTTCAAGGGTTTTT
>JANWJP010000088.1 GCA_025451895.1 Robertmurraya sp. | reverse complement strand
CCACAGCTGTCCGTAAGGAGGCGGAATGGGAATTTTCCGGGGAGGACAAACATAATTTTGAGCCTGCCGGGCATATAAAGAAGAAAAAGCCGGTCAAACTGGGAGTGTGCAAGAAATGCGGCGGGGCAGTGATTGATAAAGGAACATTTTACGGTTGTGTCAATTATCAAAAAACAAATTGTGATTTTACTGTATCAAAAACCATTAAGGGTAAAAAGATCACCCAAAAACAAATTAAAAAGCTCCTCACTGAGGGGAACACAGAACTTATTCAAGGGTTCCGGGGCAAAAACAAAGAATTCGCCGCCAGGCTTATTTGGGATGAGCAGGAACAACGGATTAAATTTGAGTTTTAGCTTTTTACGCAATTGTCTGCCGGGAAAGATAATAATCCTTACCTGTATTTGCTTGAATCAACTTTTTTTTCTATAATAAACATATCTTGAACGTATCATTTATTGGAGGGTGCGGGATGCCAACACCAAGTATGGAAGATTATATCGAAAATATTTATAAGTTAATAGACACAAAGGGCTATGCCCGCGTATCAGATATAGCGGAAGCCCTCGAAGTACATCCCTCATCTGTTACAAAAATGGTTCAAAAACTGGATAAGGACGGTTATTTGATATACGAAAAATACAGAGGCATGGTTTTGACTCCAAAAGGGAAAAAAATCGGCAAACTGTTAGTATATCGTCATGAGTTATTGGAAAAGTTTCTTAGAACTATTGGTGTAATGGAGGAAAATATTTTTAAGGATGTAGAAGGGATTGAGCATCACTTAAGCTGGGATGCCATCGATCGGATCAGTGACCTGATTCAATATTTTCATGAAGATGAAACACGGTTGGAAGATTTGCGGGCGATTCATAAACACAATTGTGAATCCGAATAAGTAGAGACAGACCCATCCGGGACGGACATCCGGAAGAAGGAAACCGCTTTGCAAAAATTCGGCGAGACTTTGCTGCGGAAAGGATGTCAGCCCGGATGGGGTTTTTTTAATGAATGAGAGGAAAATCTTTAAAGTCCTCCCCCGTTGAACTTGACGCCAGCTTTTGAATGCCATTCTCCTCGATGATTTCCACTCCGTCAATGGCTCCCGACTCTGCTTCCTGCAGAGCTTTCCGGTACGATATAATCCTTCCGGTGGAAGTTTGAAAGTTAATAATATCTCCAAAAATATTTTGCTGAACGGCGATAATTCTCTCCGGTTCCATATATATTTCGTCACTCCTTCCTGCTTGGTAGACATAACAATCATATTATTTCCTGTATTTCCAACTTTAAACAAGGAATTTCTCTCCAAATGTCGAATAGTAGCTGTATGAATCGAAGGAAAGAGTGGGGGAAAGATGGAGAAGTGTTTTCATTGGGTAAAAGAATCTGAGAAACTATGGAATGAACGTGCCGGAAATTGGAACTCCAGGAGCCGGCAAATGTGGGAACAAGGCAGCAGGAAGGAAATCATTCCCTTTTTTCAAAAATATGTGGCAAAGGGAGCCAAAGTATGTGATTTAGGCTGCGGAGACGGGTACGGTTCCTTTAAATTGACAGAAGCCGGTTACGACGTCACCGGGGTTGACGTATCGGAAAATATGATAAAAAAGGCATTGGTTGTCAATGGAGCCGGCACCGCCCGGTTTTTGAAAAGTGAGATGGAAAATATTCCTGTAGAGAACGAAGAATTTGATGCCCTTCTGGCAATCAATTCTCTTGAATGGACGGAAAGCCCGCTTCGTGTTCTGGCAGAGATGAGGAGAATTGTGAAAAAAGGGGGAACAGCTTGTATTGGTATTTTGGGTCCGACTGCCGGCCCGAGAGAAAACAGCTATCATAGACTTTACGGACAAAAAGTTGTCTGCAATACAATGATGCCGTGGGAATTTGAACGTCTTACAGAGGAAAACGGCTGGGAGAAACTTGACGAATATGCTGTTTTTAAAAAGGAGGCACAAATTTTGCCGACAGAGCGCTTGCCAAAAGAATTGCAGCAGGCCCTTTCGTTTATGTATGTGTTTATGTTAAAAAAGAGATAAAATTTTCTATTATAAATTAGGCTGTCATTCGGTCATCATTCCGATTGACAGCCTGTTATTTTCCAGCCGGTCATTCCCGTTAAAAATCAGGAATTGGGTGTAGGCAAAAACTCGGATTACGATTTGGGCTAATATTTTTCGTTCTAAAAATGAATTTTTTTAAATTACTCCCATTCATAAGGAGTTTCCTGATAGACATAATAGTTCAGCCAGTTCGAGAAAAACAAATGGGCATGTGAGCGCCATCTGTTTTTTGGAGTTTTGTTCGGATCATCATCAGGAAAATAGTGCTCCGGGATATTGACGTTTTTTAATCCCCTTTGCAGATCTCTGAAATATTCATCCTTTAAGGTTGTTGCATCATATTCCAAATGTCCGGTGACCATAATTTGCTTTCCGTTATGGGCGCTGATTATAAACGGACCCGCTTCTTCGGAATAAGACAGCAATTTTAAATCTTCATGTTTTTCAATGTCTTCCATGCTGACATCTGTATGGCGGGAATGGGGAGCCCAAAATATATCGTCAAAGCCCCTTAACAGTTTTTCCTTGGGATCAACAACGACATGGGGAAAAACTCCGGAGCATTTTTTCGGGAGGTCAATTTTGTTGATTCCAAAATGATGGTACAAGGCTGCCTGCGCTCCCCAGCAAATATGTAAGGTCGATGTCACATTTGTTTTCGTCCAGTCCATAATTTCCTTTAATTCTTCCCAGTAGTTCACTTCGTCAAATCGAAGCAATTCAACCGGTGCTCCGGTAATGATCATACCGTCATACCTGCGATGCTTAATTTCGTCAAAGGTTGTATAAAACATGTCGAGATGCAGCCGGCTTGTGTGTTTGGAACGATGTGTGGCTGTTTGCAGGAAACAGACATTGACCTGTAAAGGTGTATTTCCCAGCAGGCGCAAAAGCTGTGCCTCTGTTTTTTGCTTTTCCGGCATTAGATTCAGGATCAAAATATTCAAAGGACGAATATCCTGAGTTTCTGCCCGGTCTTCATCCATAACGAAGATATTTTCCGACTCCAGAATTTCCCGGGCAGGCAAAAGCTTAGGAATTTTAATTGGCAATCGTAAATCCCCCTTGTACGAAAATTGAATTATTTCTATTATATAGACGATTTTTTAATCAATCAATCATTTTAATAACTTAATAGAAGCTTTTTAAGAAGCGGCCTGTTCTTAAAAAATGTGCGGAGATTTTTGTTTCTGCAATATGTCAGGTAATAATAATCTATTATTTGTGAATGGTCCTATTTAAAGGATTCCGTCTTCATGCTTTTGGGATTCGACGGATTGCAAGATATTTCGTCTTTTCCTGCCATCTGCTGAAAAACTCATATTATTTTGCAATATCAAATGATACAATAATAAAAAATGCTTGGTTAGCAATAAAAGACGGGGGTTTATAATGGTTACAAAGAAAACTGTAAAATCTGACATTCAAATTGCCCAGGAAGCAAAAATGAAACCGATTCAGGAGGTTGCGGCAGAGATTGGCCTGACTCCGGATGATTTGGAGCTTTACGGAAAGTATAAAGCGAAAATTACATCTGCCAAATTGGAAGAACTTAAAAAGAATAAAAACGGTAAAGTAATTTTAGTTACTGCCATTAATCCGACTCCGGCCGGAGAAGGAAAATCAACCGTAACAGTCGGGTTGGGAGATGCACTGCACAGATTACAAAAGAAAGTAATGATCGCTCTCCGTGAACCTTCTCTCGGCCCGGTAATGGGGATAAAAGGCGGAGCTGCCGGCGGCGGTTATTCGCAGGTACTGCCCATGGAGGATATTAATCTTCATTTCACAGGTGACTTTCATGCCATTACTTCGGCGAACAATGCATTGGCAGCTTTGATCGATAATCATATCCACCAGGGGAATGAATTAAAGATTGATCAGCGCCGGATTGTTTGGAAACGTGCATTGGATTTAAATGATCGTGCGTTGAGAAATGTTGTCATCGGTTTGGGCGGTCCGGCACAGGGAGTTCCCCGCGAAGATGGCTTTGACATAACCGTTGCTTCAGAAATTATGGCGGTTCTCTGTCTTGCCACGGATATTGAAGATTTGCGGAAACGGCTGTCCAGAATAGTTGTTGCCTATAATTTTGACAAAGAGCCTGTAACAGTCGGCGACTTGGGAGTCGAGGGAGCATTGACGCTTCTTCTTAAGGACGCTGTCAAACCGAATTTGGTTCAGACGATTGAGCATACGCCTGCCCTTGTTCATGGCGGTCCATTTGCAAATATTGCCCACGGCTGCAACAGTGTGATTGCAACTACCGCTGCTATGAAGCTCGCTGATTATGTGGTTACTGAAGCCGGTTTTGGCGCCGATCTGGGGGCTGAGAAGTTTTTGCATATTAAAACCCGTGCAGCAAATTTCAAGCCTGATGCGGTAGTAATAGTAGCCACGATCCGGGCGCTGAAAATGCACGGCGGTGTGGCAAAATCAGAGCTTGCCACTGAAAATATTTCCGCATTGATCAACGGCTTTGAAAATTTAAAGAAGCACAGTGAAACAATTACTGCTTTTGGTCTGCCTTTTGTGGTTGCTGTGAACCGGTTCGCTACCGATACAGAGGAAGAGATCAATACACTTCTTGAACTGTGCCGTAAAAATAACATGCCTGCTGCATTGACGGAGGTTTGGGAAAAGGGCGGCCAGGGTGGATTGGCTCTTGCGGAAGAAGTTCTTAACGTGCTGGAAAAAGAAGAGAACAAATTCAAACCTCTTTATGAACTGTCAGATTCTCTTGAGGAAAAAATCCGCACCATCGTTCAAAAGGTTTACGGCGGCAAGGACGTTGAATTTTCTCCTAAAGCCAGAAGACAACTTTATGAATTTGAAGAACGGGGCTGGGGCAATCTTCCCGTTTGTATGGCAAAAACCCAGTATTCCCTTTCCGATGACCCGGGAAAAGTGGGACGGCCAAAAGATTTTATCATAACCGTACGGGAGTTGAAGCCATCGATTGGAGCCGGTTTTATTGTCGTTCTTACTGGAGACGTGTTAACCATGCCCGGACTTCCCAAAGTTCCTGCTGCATTAAAAATGGATGTGGACAAGGACGGACGGGCAGTCGGCTTATTCTAAAAGACAGCGGCAGGGCCAATGCCTGCCGCTGTTCTATGTGCGCCCGGCATGGGTGTAATCTCTAGGGTGAAAGTCCCGAGCCACGAAGGCAGAAGTAGTGGTTAGCTTAACGCAAGGGTGTCCGCGGTGACGCGGAATCTGAAGGAAGCGGGCGGCAAACT
>JANWJP010000087.1 GCA_025451895.1 Robertmurraya sp. | reverse complement strand
TTTTGACTATGCCGTTTTCACGGCACACTTTTTTTACGTCGCTATAATCAGGCGAAAGAACCGGCACTTTTCAATGATTTAAGCAAAAACCTGCTTCAACTCTTCCTTTGAATGTGAGAGCCATTTCTTCATCAGATCTTTTGCTCCTTCTAAATCGTGCAGTTTCGCCTGACCGCATTGTTTTTCAGTTGCAGCCGGCACACTGTCTGCGTTAAGGGCATCCTTCATTGTATCCTCAAGAAGGTCGATAATTTCCTCAACCACGGGTTGGCCGCTTACCACTAAATAATATCCCGTCTGACAGCCCATTGGAGAAATATCAATAATTTCAAAATGATCGTATTTTTGGGCATACTTCCTGATATTAAAAGCAAGCAAATGCTCGAGAGAATGCATCGCATCAGGCTTCATTGCTTCTTTATTCGGCTGGCAAAACCGGATATCAAATTTGTATACTACTCCGTCAGAACCCACCCTATGAACCCCGCAATGTCTTACATATGGAGCTTTAACGGCATTATGATCCAACTCAAAGCTTTCTACTGAAGGCATGAATGTCACTCCTCATTATTCTTTCATCCGCTTCAATTCAAGAATCAAAGGGATTTTTTGTGAAAAACAACTTCTTGGACTAATATAGCATAATATGATATCTTTTTAAAAGAAATGTAAGAGAAAGAAGGTTCCTATGATTAAGAAAGTTTTAATCGGGTTGATCCGTTTTTATCAAAAGTTCATTTCTCCGTTAAAGCCGCCAAGCTGCCGCTTTTATCCGACATGCTCCCATTACGGGATCGAGGCAATCCGCCGCTTTGGCGCTGTAAAGGGCAGTTGGCTGACCATTAAAAGGATATTAAAATGCCATCCTTTGCATCCGGGAGGGATTGACCCTGTACCGGAAGAATATCCCAAAAGAAAGCATCATTCATCTTCATAACCATTAATAACCAGATCCAGTTTTCCAGTTTCAGGATCGATAATCAGGCCGTGAACCGGAACATCCTTTGGAAGCAAAGGATGTTTTTTAATCATTTCAACGCTGTGCCTGACACTTTCCCTTACACACCTGAAGCCTTCCAGCCAATTGCAGACATCTATTCTTGAATAATCCAAAAACTCAATAATATCTTCATTTATGCCCCGCTTTTTCATTTGCTCAATCATAACATCCGCTTTCATTCCTGCCATTCCGCAGTCATGATGGCCGACAACCATTACTTCATTCGCCTGCAATTGATAGACGGCAACCAATATACTTCTCATAATACTCCCATACGGGTGGGAAACCATAGCCCCGGCATTCTTAATTATTTTTGCATCGCCATTTCCCAGGTTCAGGGCACGGGGCAGCAATTCCATCAGTCTTGTATCCATACATGTCAAAATGACCATTTTTTTATTCGGATACTTGGTTGTTTTAAATTGTTCGTATTTTTTCTCTCTGACAAATTTCTTATTATGTTGTAAAATCTCATCAAGCAATGTCATACCTATATCTCCCTTACTGTTAACCCCTTTGAAGCAGCGAATTTTAATCAAATGATGTGATTCTTAAACTTCAAACGGACAACGTAAGTCCGCAATTTTTGGCCACTTAGCATGTGTCCCCCTTTTCTATGTTTTTGTCATTTAAAAACGCCCCTTCAAAGACTCCTTTTTATGTTATAGCATGACTTTTTCCGATACTAAAAAGCTGTAAATTTAAGGAAAAGGTCACGGTTTTTAATTTATTTTTTCCTTGCAATTATATCATTATTTATGTAATATATTAACGTAAATCGTAATGATTACGAATTATAATTCATGTCAGTAAAATTTCATTTTTGAATACTTCCTGAAAAACTTCGTTCAACCGGTCTGCAATGTTCAGATATTTAAGTAATAAACAGAATTTTCTGGTTTTTTTAACTGCAGAAAACCCGGTGAATCCAATAAACATTTTACGCACAACATAATTTTTCTGTAACACATCGCAAAAAATACAAACAAAGTCGTTTTCAGGGGAAATTTTTACTTAATAAACGGGAGGGGAAATGGTTTGAAAAAACCGGCTTTTTTATTGACTTTATTCATTGCCGCGGTCTTGCTGCTGTCCGGCTGCGGAGGTAAAAATGAAAAAACATCGGGTGTGGATGATCAAGTATTAACTGTTTATACAACGGTCTATCCACTCCAATATTTTACGGAACGAATCGGGGGAGAATTTGTTGACAGCAAAACCATTTATCCTCCGGGAGTAGACGAACACACTTATGAACCTACGCAAAAAGATATGATTAAACTCGCCGATGCTGATTTGTTTATTTATATCGGCTTGGGACTTGAAGGGTTTGCAGACAGGGCTGGGAAATCGCTGGAAAAGGAACATGTCGTCCTTGTAGCGGCAGGAGAAAGAATTGATATTGAAAATGATGGACATGAAGAGGAAGAACATAACAGCCACAAACACGGACATCATGATGAGCACGGGCACCATCACGGTCATATCGATCCGCATTTATGGATCGATCCTGTTTATTCCAGGCAACTTGCCGAAGTAATTAAAAATGAGCTCATCAAGCAAATGCCCGAAAACGAAGCAATTTTCACAGAGAACTATCAAAGCCTGGTCCAGGATCTCGAACGCCTGGATAACCGCTTTAAACAGCTTGCAAGTCAGGTGAAAAACAAGCAGTTTATTGTCTCCCACGCCGCCTACGGTTACTGGGAAAAACGCTATGGACTAGAACAGATCAGCATTTCAGGTATCTCTTCCTCCAGTGAACCGTCGCAAAAGGAATTAACAAACATTGTTAAAACAGCTGAAAAACATGGTCTTCAATATATTTTCTTTGAACAAAATATTCCGTCGAAACTGACGGAAATTGTTCAGGAAGCCATCAATGGGGAAGCATTAACACTGCATAATTTATCAGTGCTGACAGAAGAGGATCTGAAAAAGAAGCGTGACTATTTTTCAATTATGGAAGACAACTTGAAAGCCCTGGAAAAAGGATTAAACTAAACCCGCAAAAATGTGAAGCGCCTGAACTTCTTTTCAGGCGCTTCCTTCATTTTTATCCTCCTGTTTATTTAAGAGCAGATGGAAGGTCTTCATCCTTCCCGATCATTTCTCTCAGTTTTCTTCTTACCAGTTTTTTTGAAGCATTCCTTGGAAGTTCGCGTATAAAATAAATTTTTTTTGGAACCTTATATTTGGCAAGCCTGCATTTCGCAAAATCAATAATTTCTTGTTCATTCACATTTGCCTTTTTAACAATAAATGCCACCGGAATCTGGCCCCATTTCCCGTCCTCCACACCGATTACCCCGGCATCCTTTACATGAGGATGGGATAACAGAACCCCTTCCACCTCGGCAGGATAAATATTTTCTCCGCCGGAAATGATTAAATCACTTCGGCGATCCTGAACAAACAGAAACCCTTCTTCATCTAAATATCCGATATCACCTGTATGGAACCAGCCGCCTTCGCTTCGACCATAATTTTTGTCATAATTGAGATAACCCTTGGCAACATTCGGGCCTTTAACAACAATTTCTCCTGACTGATACGGCTCCGCTTCCGTGCCATTTCCGGCGATAATTTTAATGCTGGCGGGAAAAAGCGGCTTTCCGGCTGAACCCAGTTTTTTAACGCTGTACTCGGGCGACAAAGTCACTATTTGCGAGGCCGTTTCGGTCATGCCATATGTTTGATAAACGGGAATCTGTTTGCTGACACATGTTTCCAAAACAGGAAGCGGAGCTGGACCGCCGCCTAACAGCATGCAGCGGAAGGTCTCCGGAAGCTTGTCATCCTTTAATTCATCAAGAATCCTTGCAAGCATGGCCGTAACAACGGACATGATCGTTACTTTCTCTTCACGGATATCCTGAATCGTTTCTTTTTCATTAAAATGTTCGTGTATAACCATTTTCATACCGTAAAATATGGAGCGCATTAATATTGAATATCCGCTGATATGAAAAAGAGGAACGGCACAAAGCCAGCAATCATCTTCCCTCAACCCTAAATTAAGGGCTGAACCGACGGCGCTCCACCAATGATTCCCGTAAGTTTGAAGCACCCCTTTTGGAGCACCTGTCGTTCCCGATGTATACATAACGGAACAAACATCATCAAGGGCGACTTCCGTGATCAGCTCCGGTTCTGTAAAAGGGGTTTGGAACAATTTCTCTTTTGTAACCACCTTTACAGTTGAAATTCTCTCCTTGACTGCTGCAATTGTTTCCTGAAAGCGTTCCTCCGCAAGCAGGAAAGCAGAACGGGAATCATTAAGCTGCCAGACGATTTCCTCAGCCGTAAGACGGGAATTAATCATTACCGCTCTTGCACCAATAAGCTGCAGTGCCAGCAAAATAACGGCTGTGTCCATATGATTTCCGAGCAATACAGCCGTGTACAGGTCTTTTTTGACACCATGCCGGGCTAATTTCCCCGCAGTTTTATGGGAATGCTCATACAGCTCTTTAAAACTGTATTGTACTTTATTAAATGCAATCGCCGTCCTGTCCGGAGTCAGGAGAGCCCTTTTTATGAGCGGATTCGGAATTTGTTCAACCTGCATAATTGCTGTTCTCCTTCTGTGCTGAAATTATTTATATCCTTTGTGTCTGCAGTTTCCCATTCTTCTATTAAAAACAGCTTGATGGTTGTCCATCAAGCTGCCTGCTGCACTATATCAAGGGAAACGCGGGAATTGGCCAAAATCAGGTTTCCGTTTTTCCTTAAAGGCATCCCGGCCTTCCTTGGCTTCATCTGTTGTGTAATAAAGAAGAGTAGCATCTCCGGCGAATTGCTGAAGACCGGCCAATCCATCAGTATCTGCATTCATGGCGGCTTTTAAGAAACGAATTGCAGTCGGGCTTTTTTCAAGAATTTCTTCACACCATTTAATCGTTTCTTCTTCCACTTTATCCAACGGTACAACCGTATTCACGAGGCCCATCTCCAAAGCCTGTTGGGCGTTGTACTGACGGCATAAATACCAGATTTCTCTTGCTTTTTTGTGGCCGACAATCCGCGCCAAATAACCGGAACCGTATCCCGCATCAAAACTTCCGACCTTTGGACCGGTTTGTCCGAAGATGGCATTATCAGCGGCAATTGTCAAGTCACAAACAACATGAAGCACATGGCCTCCGCCAATGGCATATCCCTTTACCATGGCAATGACAGGTTTTGGAATAATGCGGATTAAACGCTGCAGATCAAGGACATTTAAACGGGGAATCTCGTCATCGCCCACATATCCGCCATGTCCGCGCACTTTTTGATCTCCGCCGGAACAAAATGCTTTATCGCCTGCGCCGGTTAAAATAATGACCCCGATATCGGCATCGTCGCGTGCATATGCAAAAGCATCAATCAACTCCATCACTGTCTTCGGACGGAACGCGTTATGAACTTCCGGGCGATTAATTGTTATTTTGGCAATTCCGTTATAAGTTTCATAAATAACATCCTCATAATTGCGATCAACAGTTATCCATTCAACTCCCATAATAATTCCTCCTCTTAAAATTTAGCCGGGAAAATAAATCCTTACCCCTCTGCAGGTGGGCACCGTTTTTTCACCAGTTTGTTTATGTATTTACCAAAAACTCTCTCACTATTGTAACAAATTTTTTGAAATCTTCCACATGAATCGTATGTCCGCATCCCGAAACCACTTCCCGGCGGCAATTCGGGAGTTTTGCCGACATTTGTTCAGCAATCCGGCAAAACTTTTCATCCAGTAAACCGGTTATCAACAGGGTCTCCATCTCAAGGCTTTCTAATTCCTCCCACCATGATGGCTGTACTCCTGTTCCCATTCCACGCAAACTTGCGGCCAGTCCATTTGGTAAATTCTTTAATCTTTGCTGTCTGATTTTATCTCTTATTTCTGCGGGAAGTTTCTTCTGACTTGCAAACAAGGGAATATTCTCCCAATAATCAACAAATTCCTTGATTCCTTTTTCCTCAATAAAAGCGGCAAGCTTTTCATCCCTTGCGATCCGTTCGTTTCTTTCCGCTTCACTTTTCAAGCCCGGTGATGAGCTTTCCAAGATGAGTTTTCTTACCTTACGGGGATATTTTTGAGCAAACGAAAGGGCAAGCCTTCCTCCCATGGAGTAACCGAGAATATCTGCTTTCGCAATTCCCAGCCTTTCCATTAATAAAAATAAGTCATCAACCACGGACATCATCCGGTAACGGCGGGCGTCAGCAGGAGAATCAGATTTCCCGTGTCCGATAATATCAACTGCATAGCATTTCGCCACATCAGCCAGTTCCCCGCACAGAGGGTTCCAAACAGTTGCATCACCGGTAAAACCGTGCAGCAATATCAGCGGAAAACCCCCTCCATGCGTTTCTACATTATAACGAACTCCGTCCAACAAATATCTCATCCGGCCTCACCATTCAAATAGCGGCTTATTTCCCGGGAAATTTGCTCCCATAAAGCTCTGTGCTCCCGCATATTTTCATCTCTGTTTGTTTTTACCTCCATCACGGACAAACCGTCATACTGCATGTTTTCCTCAAAGGTTGAGACGAAATCATCCCAACCGGAAATATTCATATAACGCCCGTCATACATCCGGACTGCAT